>NZ_JAYSCO010000025.1:0-20034 GCF_041914865.1 Pseudoduganella sp.
CGCTGCGGGTTGAGCGGAGCGCCCAGTTGCAGGCGGCGCGGCAGGTCCGGGTTGGCGATAAAGTCCTTGCCCCAGGCGATCGCATCGGCGCGGCCCTCCGCCAGCGCCGCCTGGGCGCCGGCCAGGTCGAACTTCTCGTTGGCCACATACACGCCGCCAAATTCACGCTTGAGCAGCGGGCCGAGCGAGTCTTCGCCCACCGCCTCGCGCGCCGCGATGAAGGCGATGCCGCGCTTGCCCAGCTCGCGCGCCACATAGCCGAAGGTTGCGGCTGGGTTCGAGTCGCCCATATCGTGCGCGTCGCGGCGCGGCGCCAGGTGCATGCCGACGCGGTCCGCGCCCCACACCGACACCACGGCGTCGGTCACTTCCAGCATCAGGCGCGCACGGTTCTCGATGCTGCCGCCGTACTGGTCGGTGCGCTGGTTGGTGGAATCCTGCAGGAACTGGTCGAGCAGGTAGCCGTTGGCGCCGTGGATTTCCACGCCGTCAAAGCCCGCCTTCAGGGCGTTTTCCGCGCCTTTGCGGTAAGCCTCCACCACTTCGGCCAGCTCGGCGGTTTCGAGGGCGCGCGGCACCGCATACGGACGCACCGGGCGCAGCAGGCTGACGTTGCCCTTGGCGGCAATGGCGCTTGGCGCCACCGGGGCCTGGCCATCCAGCAGGCTGGGGTCGGAAATGCGGCCCACGTGCCACAGCTGCAGCACGATCTTGCCGCCCTTGGCGTGCACCGCCTCGGTCACCAGCTTCCAGCCTTCGACCTGTTCATCGGACCAGATGCCGGGCGTGTTCTCGTAGCCCACCCCTTGCGGCGTGACCGAGGTCGCCTCGCTGATGATCAGGCCGGCGCTCGCGCGCTGGGCATAGTATTCGGCCATCAGCGCATTCGGCACGCGCTTGCCGCCCACGGCGCGCGAGCGGGTCAGCGGGGCCATGATGACGCGGTTTTTCAGTTGCAGCGCGCCGATGGTGATGGGGTCGAACAGGGTGCTCATAGGGTATTCCTTTCATGCTCAATAAATTGCTGGATGACCCCTTCATTGCGCTTGAAGAAATTCCACTGGCCGACCCGCTGCACCGTCACCAGGCCGGCCTTCTGCAGGATGGCGAGGTGGCCGGACACGGTCGATTGCGACAGGCCGGTCTGCTTGTCGATCAGGCTGGCGCATACGCCAAAGCTCAGCGGATGCAGCTGTTCGCTGAAATACGCGTCCGGCTGCTTGAGCCAGGACAGGATCTGGCGCCGCACCGGGTTGGCCAGGGCCTTGTGGATTGCATCAATGTCAATGGTAGTGGTCATATTTCGGTGTTCCCCGATGATTATATCGGAAAGTTCCGATGCGTATATCGTTGCATGACGATGGATTTCAAGAGCGGTTTATTTGAACTGGTAGAGCAGCAGGGCGGCGATGGCCGGCACCGTTTGCACAAAGATAATGCGGCGGCTGACCGTCAGCCCGCCCCACAGGCCGGCCACGGCCACGCACAGCAGGCCATAGTTGACGAAAGCGCCAGCCACGGCCGGATCGCCGTGCAGCAGGCCGACCGCCAGGGCCGCCACCAGGAAGCCGTTGTAGCAGCCCTGGTTGGACATGGCCGGTTTGACGATGGCGGCCTTTTCCGCCGACAGGCCGAACACGCGCCGTCCGCGGGTATCGAAGAACACGGTTTCCAGCAGCACGATATAGACGTGGATCAGTAGAACGAGGACAACGGCAGCCTGCGCGAGCAGCAGCATAGGGGGCTCCTGAAAGTTTAAACACCAGATGATATACTGTTGGCCTTCTCCCGCGGGGACGACCCCGCCGCATGACCAGGGAGCCAGGCCGGGACGACCCGGCTATGACTTGGGAGAACATCATGTCCTGGATCGTCCTGTTGCTTGCCGGCCTGCTCGAAGTTGTCTGGGCCGTGGGCCTGAAATACACCGAAGGTTTCACCAAACTGGTGCCCAGCGCCATCACCCTGTCCGCCATGGCCGGCAGCGTAGTCCTGCTTGGCCTGGCCCTGCGCACGCTGCCGCTGGGCACCGCGTATGCGGTCTGGACCGGCATTGGCACCATTGGCACGGTCATCTGGGGCATCATGATGCTGAATGAACCGGCCAGCGTGGCGCGCATTGCCTGCATCGCCATGATCGTGCTCGGCATCGGCGGGCTTAAAATCTTGTCCTCGCACTAATCAGTTCGGCGGGCGCAAGCCCGCTTCGCCCGTCCAGCGCGCATAGATGCGCGCCAGTTCGCCGCTCTCCTGCAGCCTGCGGATGGCGGCGTCCAGCAGCGGCAAGGCTTGCGGCGGCGCCTTCTTGCTCACCCACAGGTAGAGCGGATCCTCCTTCAACACGGCCGGCATCAGCTTGACCTGCTGCTGCAGGCCGTGCTCGCGTATCAGCCAGTGCAGGGTCAGTTCGTTCATGTAGAAGAAGCGCCCATGCCCGGCCAGGATCTTTTTCAGGTTGGTGAGGTTGGCGCCGGTGCTGTCGTCGACTTCGATGCCGCGTTCGCGCAGGTGCTCGATGTAGGCCGCGCCGCGCGAGGTGTTGACCAGGGGCTTCAGGCGCGCCAGGTCGTCCAGGTTGTTGACGACGGCATCGTCGCTGGCGGCCGCTGCCAGGCGCTGGCGCGACACGTACAGCGGCTGGCCCACCGGGTCGGCGACTTCGCGCCGGGTGGCGGTATCGAGCAGGGCGCAGCCGACGTGCACTTTACCGCTGCGCAGGCCCTGCTCGATCACCAGCACGGAGCGGAAGTCGTGCAGGCCGCTGAACTGCAGGCGCGGCTCAAGGCGCGCAATGGCGGCCAGGATATCGGGACACAGCCCGGCCGGCTGGCCCAGGCGCAGCAGCCATTTGGGCGGCAGGCTTTCCTGGCCCATGACGCGCAGTTGCACGGCCTCGCCGGCGCACACGGCGCCGGGCAGGGCCAGCAGGCATAGCAAGCGCGCCATCGTCACTGGGGCAAGCGGGCTTGTTGTCATCGATCCCTCCCGTTACCCCAATTGTATGGCGCACGCTTGTCAGGTGAAAGAGTCGCTCACTTTCGCCAGGTAGAACCATTCGGCATTGGGCTTGGCGTTGACGTCGGGGAACAACATATAGGCATCGAACGGCGCCAGCACCGCGCTGCCATCGGCACGGCGGCCGATCTCGTCGCCCGCCTGCAGGCGGTCGAAGCTGGACCAGGTGCGGCTGAAGGCATCGCCGGCATCGAGTTTGTCGTGTACTTCGACCATGGACAGGTACTCCATGTCTTCCAGCGCGATCGGTTCCGGCTTGGGCGCGTCGATCAGGCCGAAGTGGGCCAGCGTATTCATGATGGCGCGGTAGGCCACGTCCGGCGCCTGCGGGTCGGCGTGCTGGCCGCATTCCAGGGTCAGCGCCATGCCGCCGCTGCTGCGCATGTACTCGGTGGTGCCGACGCCGTATTTCAGCACGGTCTGCAGGGCGCTGTCGTCGCGCAGGCGGCGCGCGACGCCGGCACCGTAGGTCGCCATCCAGCCATCGACAAAGCGCTTCACGCCCAGGATGCGCGCCATGGCGCGTTCTTCCGCTTCGTGCTGGAACGGCTGCAGGGGACCGTCGTTGTTGCGCGGGCCGACCATGACGAAGGGCTGGCTTTGCGCGTTGAAGGAGTGCAGGTCCAGCAGGATCTCATGCTGGCCGAGCAGGGGGCACAGCCAGTTGGCGATGCGGTCTTCAAAGTCCTGCGGCTGCTCGTTCGGGAACAGGTTGCGGTTCAGGTTGCGGTCGCCCGAGCGCTCGCCCTTCTGGTAGGCCAGCGGATTGGTGACCGGCACGAAGGTGACGCTGCCGTTGGCGATGCGCAGTTCGCCTTTGTCCAGCTGCTCCATCACGCGCAGGATAGCCTTGGTACCGCAAGTCTCATTGCCGTGCACCGCCCCGGTCACAATCAGGCGGCGGCCCTTGCCCTGGCCGGTGTAGTTGACAGATTTGAATTGCAGTTTGCTGGCGTCGGTCATGCTGGTTCCTGGTCTTGGGTAGCGGATAAGTGGCCGGTATTCTATCGCAGGTAGAATGCGCGCATGAATCGATCTTCCCGAGTCCATGGCCTGGATACCCTGCGCGCGCTGGCCATCATGCTGGTGTTCGCCAACCATTACATGTCTTTCGTCAGCCATGAGGCCACGTTCGGCTGGTTCAGCAGGATTGGCTGGGCCGGCGTCGACCTGTTCTTCGCGCTGTCCGGCTATTTGATCGGCAACCAGGTCTTCGCCAGCCTGCGCGACGGCGGCGCGGCCGCTTCCGGTTTTTCGCTGTGGCGCTTTTACGCGCGGCGCCTGCTGCGCACCCTGCCAGCGTATTACGTGGTGCTGGCGCTGTACGCCTTCTGGCCGTACTGGGCCGGCAGCCTGCCGCATGCGCCGTGGTGGAAGTACCTGACCTTCACGCTGAACATCGACCTCAAGCCCGGCACCCTGTTTTCGCACGCCTGGTCGCTGTGCGTGGAGGAGCAGTTCTACCTGCTGCTGCCGCCCATCGCACTGGCCATCGGCGCCATTGCAGCGCGCGGTCGGCGCCGCGCCCTGGCGCTGGCGCTGGGCTGGTGCGCGCTGGCCGCTGCGGTGGCGGGCGGGATGTGGCTGCGCGCCGACTGGTGGCAGCCATCGATGGACCTGGGTGCGCGCGGCAGCCAGCGCTATTACACCCTGATCTACTACTCCACGCTGGCGCGCTTCGACGAGCTGCTGGCCGGCGTGGCCTTGGCCATGCTGCGCAACTTCCACCCCGCGCTGTGGCGGCGCCTGACCAGCCATGGCAACGCCATGCTGGCGGCCGGCGCCGCGCTCACCGCGCTGGCCTTCTGGCTGCTGCTGGAGGCGCACTTCAGCTGGAGCATGTCGGTCTTCGGCTACCCGCTACTGGGGCAGTCCTTTGCCATGCTGCTGCTGGCCGCCCTCAGCGAAGGCTCGCTGCTGAACCGCACGCGCATTCCGGGCCTGGGCGCGATCGCCATCTGGTCCTACTCGATCTACCTGACCCACAAGCAGCTTTGCATCCTGCTGGCCGAGCATTTTGAGCCCGACCAGCCGGCCAGCATTGCCCTGATGATTGGCGCCAGCGTTTTGGCCGGATGGCTGCTATATTTTGCGGTCGAAACGCCGTTCATGGCGCTGCGCGAGCGTTTCATCCCGTCCAACTACAAACGGAGACCGCATGAAGCACCTGTTGGCAGCATCGCTGCTGCTCCTTAGCGCGACCGCGCACGCCCAGCAACCGGCCAGCGGCCCCTTCGCCCGCATGGTGGTGATCCAGCCCAAAGCGGGCCAGAATGCCGCCTTCGAGCAGGGCTACCAGCGCCACCTCGAATGGCACCGCAAGGCGGCCGACCGCTGGACCTGGCACGGCTGGTCCTTCGTGCTGGGCGAGCGCCTGGGCCAGTTCATGGACGGCACCTTCGGCCACGCCGCCGCCAACTTCGACGCCGCCGTGCAGCCGGCGGCCGATGCCGCCGACAACGCGCTCAATGTCGCGCCGCACGCCGACTTCCTGAGCCACGGCGTGTACCGCCGCCTGGACAATGCCAGCATCGGCCAGCCGCTGCCCGATACCGCGCCGTTCCTGGCCATGACCACCTACACCGTGGCGCCGGGCGACGTGGTGGCCTTCGAACGGCAGCTGGTGGCGCGCGCCACGCGGCCGGCAGGCGCCGGCGGCGCCGAGCGTTTCAGCTGGTACCGGCTGCAGATAGGCGGGGAGGGCGCACAGTATGTGCTGATGCGCGCGGCGTCGAGTTTCGCCGCGGCGGCGGACTTGCCGGACGTGCTGCCAGCCGGCACCGGGCCGATGCTGCGCGGCGTGCGCACCGAATTGCTGCGCTATCGCGCCGACATGAGCTACCTGCCGAAGGACTAGCCGCGCATCTCGATCACGTTATCGGTCTGCGCATCGAGCAGGAAGGAGAACAGGGCGCGCACGCGCGCCGGCGCCTCATGGCCCTCGGTGGCCTCGATGGCGGCGCGCAGGCCGGGCGCGCCTTCGATGATGTGCGGGCTGGCGTAGGCGCGGATCAGCAAGGCGGCCAGCTGCGCCGCCTCGCGCTCATGCTGGTGGCGCAGGCGGCGCTCGATGACGTCGATCAGCGCGCGCTGCATGCGCGGCGTCGGGTTCTCGATATGGGCGAAGACCAGCGGCGTATTGGCGATGGCCTGGCACAGGCGGCGCTCGATCTCGTCGGGCTTGGTGTCGGAGGCGATGTCGAAGTACGCCCCGGTCCAGCGGGTACGGGCGTACTGGTGGCCGGGCGGGAAGGAATCGGCGGTATCGAAGCCGAGCGCGTGGCTCAGCTTCTTCAACCAATCAAGGATCACGGTGCTCATGGGGCAATTGTACAGCCACCGCGCAGCGCTGGCGTCCCGCCTGGCCGGACCGCTTACGCGGTGTGCGCCTCTTCACCCAGGCGGCCGGCGCGGAAGTCCTCCACCGCCTGGAAGATCTCGGCCTGCGAGTTCATCACGAACGGGCCGTACTGCACGATCGGCTCGTTCAGCGGCTTGCCCGACAGCAGGATGAAGCGGCTGTCAGGACCGGCGGTGACGCGCACCCCGTCGGCGCCCTCGTTATTGGCCAGGATCGCCATGCTCTGCGCCGGGATCGCCTTGCCGTCCACCGCCACCTCGCCGCGGTAGACGTAGATGAACGCATTATGGCCCTGGCGGATCGCCTGGTCGAACGCCGCACCGGCCGGCAGCTCGACATCGACGTACAGCGGCTCGGTCACCTCGCGCTGCACCGCACCGGCCACGCCCTGGCTCTCGCCGGCGATGACGCGCACGGTCGCACCGGACGCGGTCTGCAGCACCGGAATTTCCGCCGCCTCGAAATCCTTGTACCATGGCTGGCGCATCTTGTCCTTGGCCGGCAGGTTAAGCCACAGCTGGAAACCCTCCATCAAGCCCTCCGCCTGCTCCGGCATTTCAGAGTGGATCACGCCGCGCCCGGCCGTCATCCACTGCACGCCGCCGCTGGCCAGCAAGCCCTCGTTGCCAGCGCTGTCGCGATGGCGCATGCGGCCGGTCAGCATATAGGTCACGGTCTCGAAACCGCGGTGCGGGTGGTCGGGGAAGCCGGCGATGTAATCGTTGGCTTGCTCCGAACCGAAATTGTCCAGCATCAGGAACGGGTCCAGGCGACGCTGCAGGGGCTGGGTCAACACGCGATTGATCTTCACGCCAGCGCCATCCATCACGGCCTGGCCGCGGATAATCCGTTCCACTGTGCGGGTTTGAGCGATGTTGTCCATATCAATTTTCCTTTACTTGGTTAGGCCAGCAATTCTTCTACACGGGCATCGGCAGCGGCTTTCTGCTGGGCCGCCACTTCCGGACCATAGCCCTGGCCCTCGATGAACACGTACTCCACATCGGTCAGGCCGATAAAGGCCAGGAACATCTTCAGGTGCGGGAACTGGGTATCGGTCGGCGCATCCTTATGCATGCCACCGCGCGAGGTGGCCACATACACCTTCTTCCCTTGCAGCAGGCCGAGCGGGCCGTTCTCGGTGTACTTGAAGGTGACGCCAGCGCGCGCAATCGCATCGAACCACGACTTCAGCTGCACGGTGATGCCAAAGTTATACATTGGCGCACCCAGCACGATCACGTCGGCCCGCTGCACCTGGGCGATCAGCGCATCATCCAGCGCCACGCGGGCCGCCTGCTCGGCGCTGCGCTGGTCCGCCGGAGTGAACAGCGCCTGCAGCGCAGCCTCGTCCAGCACCGGATGCGGATTGGCCGCCAGGTCGCGCACTTCGACGGTAGCGCCAGGGTTGGCCGCCAGCAGCTTGTTCACGATATTGGTCGCGACGCGGGTCGATTCGGAACCGGAGCTTTTCGCGCTGGAGTTGATTTGCAGGATGATCATGGTGTGTGTCCTTTCAGGGTTTGTGTGCATTGCTGCGATGGAGACACTATATCGGTTCCAAAATTGATCCAGAAGTCATTAAAATGGATAACATCGTGCCATCCATGGAACAATCATGACGGAACTTGACCCCAGCGACCTCCTGCTCTTTGCCCGGATCGTCGAGTTTGGCAGCCTGAGCCAGGCATCCGAACGGCTGCAGCTGCCCAAATCAACGGTATCGCGCCGCCTGACCCAGCTCGAAGCCCGGCTCGGCGAACGGCTGCTGACGCGCACCACACGCAAGCTGGTGCTGACCGAATTCGGCGCCAGCCTGCTCGAACATGCCCGCCGCGTCGCCGAAGAAACGGAAGCCGCAGGCGCCCTGGCCCAGCACCGCCAGCAAGCGCCAAGCGGCCTCTTGCGGGTATCGATGCCAGCCGATTTCGCCAACGTCTACCTGGCAGGCATGCTGCCCGGCTTCATGGCCCGGTATCCGGCCATCACACTGGAACTGGACTTATCGCCACGCCGGGTAGACCTGGTGGCAGAGAATTTCGACATCGCCATCCGCATGGGCGCGCTGCCCGACGACGCCACTTTGGCCGCGCGCAAGGTACTGATCTCAACCTGGGGCCTGTACGCCGCCCCATCCTACACAGCGGTGCACGGCTTGCCCGAGCACCCCGACGACCTGTTCAAGCACGAACTGCTCAGCCTGCGGCGCATGGCCAACGGCATGGTGCGCTGGTCCCTCACGCGCGGCAAGACCAGCTGGGAGCGCGACGTCCCGGTGCGCCTGATGGCCAACTCCCCCGAGCTGCTGACGAGCATGGCCGCCACCGGCATGGGGATTGCCACCTGCACCACCCAATTCGCCGCCCCGCTGGTCGCGCGCGGCGCGCTCGTGCGCGTACTGCCCGACTGGTGCTTCCCCACGGTCACCGGCTGGGCCGTGTTCCCCGGCCGCCGCCTGATGCCCGCCAAGACCCGCGCCTTCCTCGACATGCTCGAAGCCAACTTCGAAAATCGGGGTCAGGTCGAAAATCGGGGTCAGGTCTGACAATCGGACAGCTAGCGCTATCGTTTGATATTCCTCAATACGCGAAAACCATCGTTTTCGCGTATTGATATATCTCAAAGGTCCTGCGTTGGTGTCCGAATGTCAGACCTGACCCCGAATTTTGTTGCCCATCAGTTCGCCGAGGCGGACGGGGGCGGCGGGTTGCCAGTGGGCGTTGAATTGCAGGGTGTTCTTGGGGAACAGCATGACCACCGTGGAACCCAGCAGGAAGCGGCCCAGTTCTTCGCCTTTTTCCAGCACGATGTTCTGGTCGGTGTAGGTCCATTCGGTGACGGCCGGCAGGCGCGGCGGGTTGACTACGCCGTGCCAGACCGTGGCCATGCTGCCGACAATCGTGGCGCCGACCAGCACCATGACGAAGGGGCCGAAGGCGGTGTCGAATTCGCAGACCACGCGTTCGTTGCGGGCGAACAGGCCGGGTACGCCGCGGGCGGTGGTGGGGTTGACCGAGAACAGCTCGCCGGGGACGTAGATCATGCGCTTGAGCTTGCCCTGGCATGGCATGTGGATGCGGTGGTAGTCGCGCGGGCTGAGGTAGAGGTTGGCGAAGCTGCCGTGCTCGAAGTGCTTGGCCAGCGCGGCGTCGCCGCCAACCAGGGCGGCGGTGCTGAACTGGTGCCCCTTGGCCTGGAAAATCTGGTCGCCTTCAATCGCGCCGAACTGGGAAATGCGGCCGTCGACCGGGCATACGAAGTCGGCTTGCGCCAGCGGGCGGGCGCCGGGCTTCAGGGCGCGCGTGAAGAATTCGTTGAAGCTGTGGTAGCTGGCAATGTCGGGATTGGCCGCTTCGTCCATGTTGACGTCGTACTTGGCGACGAACCAGCGGATCAGGCGGGTGGTCATTTCGCCACCCTTGGCGCCTGCCACGCGGCCGGCGAAATTGGTCAGGGCGCCTTTCGGGAGCAGGTATTGCGGCAGTACGGCAAGTCGGGACACGGTCGGCATTCCATTAATTTAAAGATGCGGAATTATATCCTTGCTACCGCTGGCACCATAGGGTACAGTTGCGCCCGAGAATTATTTACATTTTTAGCAATGATTCGCCTGACACTCATTTCCGCCGCAGTCCTGTCCGCCACCCAGGTTTCCGCCCAGGAGCAAGCACTCCAGAAAGTAGAAATCAAGTCTTCCGCCGCTGCCTATAATCCGCGCAAGGATGATACCGCCAGCAAGATCATCGTCACCAGCGATGAGCTGAAGAAGTATGGCGATACCTCGATCGGCGATGCGCTGAAGCGCGTGCCGGGCGTGACCGTCGGTGCCGGCGGGCGCGATATCCGTATGCGTGGCCTGGGTAGCGGTTATACGCAGATCCTGTTGAATGGCGAGCGGGTGCCGCCGGGCTTCAATATCGAGACGCTGGAGCCGGATAGCATCGAGCGCATCGAGGTGATTCGCGCTGCAAGCGCGGAGTACAGCATGCAGTCGATCGCTGGCACTATCAATATCGTGTTGAAAAAGTCGGTCAAGGCGGCGCAGCGGGAGGTGAAGTTCGGCGTGAGCCGCAGCCGTGAGGCGACCAACCCGAGCGGCAATGTGGTGCTGTCGGATAAGGATGGCAATTTCTCGTATTCGGTGAATATGGGCAGCGGGCGGAATGAATTCGACCGCAACAGCTTTAGCGACGAGGAATTGATCGACCTGGCCGGCCGGCCCTTGATGGACCGCCGCCTGGATGTGCATGACCGCGGCCATTGGCGCGGCCTGGAAATTTCGCCGCGCTTGAACTGGAACCTGGCCAACGGCGATACGCTGACGTCGCAGTCCTTCATCAACCGCAATATCTTCAAGAGCACGATCGACCGCGGCTTCGCGGTGGCGCTGGGCGAGGCGCCGTTCTACGATGACGTGCATGTCGTCAACCGGAACAGGAGCCTGTTCGCGCGTTCCGATTTGAACTGGGTGCATAAGCTGGGCGAGGGGGCCAAGCTGGATGCGAAGATCGGCGGCCATCGCGTGCGCGCCAACGGCAGCTGGCTGGAGTCGGAGGCGCATCGCGGAATGCATGTGCTGCAGCATAATGTGTTCAGCGGGGTGCGCGAGTGGGGCGCGAGCAGCACCGGTAAGCTGACCTTCCCGGTGGGGGCCGCGCATTCGCTGGCCATGGGCTGGGACGTGGGCTATACAGACCGCGATGACTGGCGCATCCAGCGTGACAGGTATTCGAGCCCGCTGCGTCCGGGCGGCGTGCTGCCGCCGGATGATACGGACGAGGGTTACCGTGCGCTGGTGAACCGGCGCGCGGTATGGGCGCAGGACGAGTGGAACCTGTCCAAGGATTGGTCGCTGTATCTGGGCTTGCGCTGGGAGGATGTGCTGACCCGCAGTTCCGGCGCGGGCTTCGATGCGGTGCGCAACCGCGCCAGCGTGTGGAGCCCGGTGGCGCAGACTTTGTTCAAGCTGCCGAATGGGAAGGACCAGCTGCGCGCTGCTTTGACGCGTACCTTCAAGGCGCCGCAGGCGGGCAGCCTGTCGGCGCGCCGTTTCACGACGACTAATAACAGCCAGATCGATGCCGACTGGATCGGCAACCCGAACCTGAAGCCGGAGCTGGCGACCGGGCTGGATGCGTCGTACGAGCACTATTGGGCGGAAGGGGCGCTGTTCAGCGTTGCGGCGGCGGCGCGCCGGCTGGATAACTTCACGCGCCGCAATGTGCTGCTGGATGCGGGCGGGCGCTGGGTGACGACCTTGATGAATAATGGCCGCGCCGATGTACGCAGCCTGGACGTGGAAGTGAAGTTCCCGCTGAAGGCGGTGATGGAGGATGCGCCGTCGCTCGATGTGCGTGCGAGCGTGAGCCGCAACTGGTCGCGCGTGGATGCGGTGCCGGGTCCGCGCAATGTGCTGGACCAGCAGGTGCCGGTGAGTGCGGTGCTGGGCCTCGATTACAAGACGGCGGACGGGCTGTGGAGCCTGGGCGGCAGCTTCAATTATCGCGGGGCGGGCCTGGTGCGGCTGGATACGGACCGTACCAGCTGGGCCACGCCGTCGCGCCAGCTCGATGCGTATGTGGCGTGGAAGCTTGATCCGAAGACGCAGCTTCGCCTGTCGGCCTGGAACCTGCTGGCGCAGGATTACGTGTCGCGCTCGACGTATTACACGGGCCAGGGGGCGCTGTCGTCGGAGTCCACCAGCGACGGCGTCCGTAATATTCGCTTACAACTTGAGATGCGCTTCTAAGCTAGAATCTTGCCTCTTAGTCACACGAGGCAATGAATGAAGAACAAGCATTTCCAGCGCAGCGCGATTGCCGCTGCCTGCCTGGCCCTGGTATCGGGCGGCGTCCTGGCGCAAGAGAGCGCGGCCAATGAGCAGCAGATGGAGACCGTGCAGGTGGTGGGCAACTGGCTGGGTTCCGGCCAGAAGAGCGTGAAGAATTTCGGCGGTGCGCGCAATGTGGTGAAGCGCGAGGACATCCAGGAATCGGGTGCGGCAAGCATCAGCGATGTGCTGCGCACGGTGCCGGGCGTGCAGATTACCGATAATTCCTCGAGCGGCGGCAGCGCCATCTCGCTGAACATCGGCGTGCGCGGGCTGGAGGGCCGTTATTCGCCGCGTTCCACCGTACTGCTGGATGGTATCCCGCTGGCGGTGGCGCCTTACGGCCAGCCGCAGCTGTCGTTCGCGCCGGTGTCGCTGGCGAATATCGATTCGATCGACGTGGTGCGCGGCGGCGGTGCGGTGCGCTACGGCCCGCAGAACGTGGGCGGCATCATCAACTTCAAGACGCGCGCGGTGCCGATGGGCGACTTCAAGGGCGATGCCTCGGTGCGCTATAACTATTTCGACGGTGGCAACCATAATACGCAGACCAGTGCTTTCGCCGGCGGCGGCGATGGCGATGGCCTGGGCATGGCCCTGATGTATTCGGGCTTGAGCGGCCGCGGCTACCGCGCGCACAGCAAGGAAGAGGTGCATGATTTTGCGCTGAAATTCCGTTATGCGATCGATGCGCGCTCGGAGCTGAATGCCAAGTTCTCTTACTTCGATGCGAATGCGGACCTGCCGGGCGGTATCACGGCTGAGCAATACCGCAATAATCCGCGCCTGTCGTTCCGCAATTTTGATGCGTGGAGCGGCCAGCGCAAGGGCGTCGACCTGGGCTACCTGAATACCCTGTCGCCGACGCAGGAAGTCGAACTGCGCTTGTTCTATAACGATAGCGAACGCTCGAGCCTGCTGTCCAATGCGCAGGACAAGCAAGCGAGCCAGATGACGCGCCAGCCGCGCGAATACGAAGTGTCCGGCATCGAGCCGCGCTTCACGCAGCGCCTGAACTGGGGCGCTGCGCGCCATGACGTGACCGTGGGTTACCGCTTCCTGCGCGAGCGCGCCAACGAACTGTCGGCCACCGTCAAGTTTGGCGCAAGCGCGCCGAGCATTACGCGCAAGTCGGAAAACAGCACCGACGCGCACTCGCTCTACCTGGACGACCAGATCGCCTATGGCCAGTGGCGCGTGACGCCGGGCGTGCGCTTTGAGCGCATCAAGATGGGCCGCGAGAACAAGCTGACGCCTTTCAGCGAGGAGATCAGCAACCACAAGGCGCTGCCGTCGCTGAACGTGTCCTACCTGTTGAACGAGGAACTGACCCTGTACGGCAACTACAACAGCTCGTTCGGCAGCGTGCAGCACTTGCAGCTGAACCTGCAGAAGTCGGCCGATGCGCTGAAGCCGGAAAGCGCCAAGACCCAGGAGCTGGGTGCGCGCTATAGCGGCAAGCAGTGGCAGCTGGAAGCGACCGCGTTCAATATCGATTTCTCGAACCAGATCCAGTTCGTGAACGCCTCGCCGCTGTTCTACCAGAACCTGGGCAAAACCCGCCACCGCGGCCTGGAGTCGCGTGCCGAGTATGCATTCGACCGTTCCGGCAAGCTGTCCGGCCTGAGCGCGTATGCCACCTGGGCCTATACCCAGGCGGAATTGCGCCAGGGTGCGAATGCCGGCAACGACGTGCCGTTCTATTCGCGCAATGTGGATACCCAGGGCCTGAAATTCAAACGCGGCGCATGGACCGTGGACCTGCACACCACCCACCAATCGAAGCAGTACTCGGACGAGAAAAATACTGTGGCGGAATCGGCGGATGGACAAGTCGGGCGAATTCCATCTTATCGCCTGTGGAATGCGAATGTGAGCTGGGATGTGCCGGGCGCTGCGGGCACCGAGATTCAGCTGGGTGTAAATAACCTGGCGAATAAGTCCTACTTTACCCGCACCACCGATGCCAACCTCGGCATTCTGCCAGGGGCGGGACGCATGGCTTATATCCAGCTGCGTACCGGTTTTTAATTGGTTTTGAAATAAAGAAAAGCGCCACGCGTCAAATGTGTGGCGCTTTTTTATTATTCTGGTTAAATTATGTAGATAAAACCATGGCAAAATGGTACATTGCAGGGCAGAAATATCACACATTGTCACACATCGAATTTTCATACACTTAGGGTAAGAAAGATGACGACCTACCAAGAATATCAAGCGAAAATTGCTGAACTGCAAAACCTGGCCGCCGATGCGCGCAAGGCGGAGCTGCAAAAAGCAAAAGAACAGATTTGGTCCATCATGCGCGAATATGACCTGACCCCGGCTGACCTGGGCCCTGCGGCCAAGAGCAATAAGCCGGTGAAACCACGTGCGCGCGTGCCGATGAAATACCAGGATCCGGTTTCCGGTTCCCAGTGGACTGGCCGCGGCCGTGCGCCGAAATGGCTGGAAGGCAAGAATAAGGAAGACTTCCTGATTAAATAAACCGGTAACTGCCGGTTGCTGGAAGCAGGGCGGATTTAATATCCGCCCTTTTCTTTTTATGGCGGCTGGAATATGTGCGATGATGAAGCATGGCTGCCATCCCCTTATTCCCGCTGCACACGGTGCTGTATCCGGACGGGTACCTGCCGCTGCAAGTGTTCGAGGTGCGTTACCTCGATATGGTGAAGCGCTGCATCGAGCATAAAGAGGATTTCGGCGTAGTCGCGCTGGCGCAGGGCGAGGAAGTGCGCAAACCCGAGCAGCACGAAACCCTGTGCGCGGTCGGCACCATGGCCCATATCGAGGAGTGGAAGGCGCTGATGCCGGGTTTGATGCATATCCGCTGCAAGGGCGGCCACCGCTTCCGCATCGTCGCCGCCGAGCAGCTGAAGCACGGTTTGTGGATGGCGGAGGTGGCGCTGATCGACGACGATATGGCGGTTCCCATTCCGGCCGACCAGCAGGACGTGGCCGACAGCCTGGGGGTGCTGATCCAGACCTTGCAGGAGCGCGGCATCCCGCTCGAGCAAATGCCGATGCAGACGCCGTACCGGCTGGCGGAGGCGGGCTGGGTGGCCAACCGCTGGTGCGAGCTGCTGCGCCTGTCGCTGGCGCAGAAGCAGCTGCTGCTGGCGCAGGAGAACCCGGTGCTGCGGCTGGAGCTGGTGCAGGATGTGATGGTCGAGCATGGCCTGCTGAATTAGGCCATCGCTGGCCCTATGCCGCGCGCATGGGCGGCGCTACACTGGGGCCATGTATACGCCAACCGCTTTCGCCGAAGACAGCCTGCAGGCCAGGCATGGCCTGATCCAGGCCTATCCGCTGGGGATGCTGATCGTCCCTTCCGTCCCGAGCGCCGACCTGGTGCCGTTCGCGCTATACCCCGATGAGGGCGCGGCTGGCCTGGGCGTGCTGCGGGCGCACGTGGCGCGCGCCAATCCGGCCTGGCAGGCGCTGGCCGCGCAGGGCGATTGCCTGGTGGCGTTCCAGGGGCCGCAGGCGTACGTCAGTCCCAGCTGGTACCCGTCCAAGGCGGTCAACCATAAGCAGGTGCCGACCTGGAATTACGCCATGGTGCAGGTGCGCGGCACGGCGCGCGTGGTGCAGGATGCGGCCTGGCTGCGCCGCCTGCTGGCGGACCTGACGGCGCTGCACGAGGGCGCCTTGCCGCAGCCGTGGTCGATGGCCGATGCGCCAGCCGACTTTATCGACGGTTTGCTGAAGGCGATTGTCGGCATCGAGATCCCGGTGGCGGCGATCACGGGCAAGTGGAAGGTGAGCCAGAACCGCAGCGCTGCCGATGCCGCCGGGGTGGCGGCTGGATTGCGCAGCGTGGCCGGGACGCCGGGGCAGGATGCGGCGGCGATGGCGGCGCTGGTGGCCGCGCGGGCCCCCAGCGTCAAGCCGGACTGAGTTCGTCTTCGCGCGCGTGCACGTGCATCGACCACGTGACGCCGGCGATCAGCAGCACGATGGCGGCGATTTCCAGCGGGCGCGGGAACTGCTGCTTGTAGATGAAGCCATACAGCAGGGCGAACAGGGTTTCGAACAGGATCAACTGGCCGGACAGGGTGACCGGCACGCGCCGGCTGGCGATATTCCACAAGTGGTTGCCGATGACGGAGGCCCCCAGGGCCAGCAGGCCATTGCAAATCCAGAACAGCGTCCAGTCGCGGCCGGAGGCGGCGCCGGCCGCGCCGGTCACGTCGGCATGGAAGATGGCGTACGCCGCGCCGCCCACCACCAGCGAAATGCAGCCGGTCGATAAGCCGTACAGCGCCGACCATTCGGCGCTGCTGTAATGCGGGTTGCGTTTCAGGTAGCGCGCATTGTCCAGCGTGTACCAGCTCCAGCAGAGCAGGGCGCCGGTGGCGCAGGCAACCCCGATCACGGTATGCAGCAGCGGCGCGCCAGCTTTGGCGGCGTGCTGGAACACGTCGATATTGATGCAGGTGATGCCGGCGGCGGTCACCAGCAGCGGCATGGCGAGCTGGCGCAGCGGCACCGCACCGTGGTCGTTGCGCCCCATGAGCGTGACGGCGATCGGCAGCACGCCGATGATCAGGGAGGTCGGCGCCACGCCGGCCAGCTTGACGCCCAGCGCCAGGAACATGTAATAGACAATGTTGCCGGCCAGCGCATGGCGCACCAGGGCGAAATAGTCGCTGCGCTCCAGCCGTCCCAGCAGGTTGCCCAGGCGCGGCAGCATCAGCACGAAGGCGATCAGGCCGTAGGCGATATAGCGGCCAACGGCCATTTCCAGCGGCGAAAAAGCCGACAGTAATTCCGGCACGATGAACACCATGCCCCACATCGCCCCGGCCGCCAGGCCGCACACCACACCAGTCCACATACAACGTTTCCTCAGTTAAACCTGCGACAGTGTCGCACAGCTTGCGCTATCTTGCCCAATCATGGACACGAGCTTGATCGTCGCGCTGCGGCGCGAGGCGCGACCGCTGGCCACGGCGGAAGACTTCGACTACCTGTTGGAATGCATGGGCGATGCCTCGCTGGTGCTGCTGGGCGAAGCCACGCACGGCACGCGCGAGTTCTACCAGCTGCGGGCGGAGATCAGCCGGCGCCTGGTGGTCGACAAGGGCTTTGACGCCATCGCCGTGGAGGCCGACTGGCCCGATGCGCTGCGTGTCAGCCGCTATGTGCAGCATAGCGGCGACGACATGAGCGCCGACCAGGCGCTGTCCGGCTTCAAGCGCTTCCCGCAATGGATGTGGCGCAACCACGAGATTGTGGGGCTGGTCAACTGGCTGCGCGAGCACAACCTGCATGTCGCCAGCCCGGCGCGGCGTTGCGGCTTCTATGGGCTGGACCTGTACAGCCTGGAGCAATCGATCCGCGCCGTGATCGCCTACCTGGAGCAGGCCGACCCGCAGGCCGCCGTGCGCGCGCGCGAACGCTATGGCTGCATCGACCACTTTGCCGAAGACCCGCAACGCTACGGCTACGCCGCCAGTTTCGGCATGAAGCCGCACTGCGAGGAAGAAGTGCTGCGCCAGCTGGTTGACATGAACCGCCAGGCCAGCGCGCACCTGCGCACCGGCGGCGTGCCGGATGAATTCTTCTACGCCCAGCAGAATGCCCGCGTCACCCGCAATGCCGAGGTCTATTACCGCGCCATGTTCCGGGGCCGCGATGAATCATGGAATGTGCGCGATTCGCATATGGCGGAAACCCTGCAGGCGCTGCGCGAGCACATAGGCCGCGGCATCGGGCGGCCGGCGCGCATCGTGGTGTGGGCGCACAATTCGCACCTGGGCGATGCGCGCGCGACCGAGATGGGCGCGCATGGGCAGCTGAACCTGGGGCAGCTGGTGCGCGAACGCTATCGGCCCGAGGACAGCTTCCTGCTCGGCTTCACCACGCATGCCGGCAGTGTGACGGCGGCCAGCGCGTGGGACGGCCCGGCGGAACTGAAAGAGGTTGTGCCGTCGCGGCCGGACAGCGTGGAGCATGTGCTGCATAAGGTGGGCCTGGCCACCTTCCTGCTGCCGCTGCGCGGGCGCGACAGCGCCTTGACGCGCGTCGATGGCCGCCTGCTGGAGCGCGCCATCGGCGTGATCTACCGGCCCGACACCGAACGCCTGAGCCACTACTTCTACGCCGATCCCGAGCGCCAGTTCGACGCCCTGATCCATGTCGACCGCAGCACGGCGCTGGCGCCGCTGGAACGGTCAGCCCTGTGGCAGGATGGCGAGCCCGCCGAGACTTATCCATCCGGCCTGTGATGCGCCGATTGCGGCCAGCACGGCCAGGTTCAGCGCAACGGTCAGCCAGAACTTGAGCAGGAAGGAAGTTTTCGCCGATTTATGGCGCAGCAGCCGCTGCGCCGCCAGCGCGCCAGGCCAGCCGCCAGCCAGGCCAAGCAGGAGCAAGGTGCGCTCGGGCGTGCGGCGGCGCCCGTGGCGGGCGGCCGATTTGTCCAGCGCATAGGCGATAAAGCAGGCGACGCTGGCCAGCGCATACAGCGCGGCCAGCGTGGCGGCCAGCATCAGAAGTAGGACAGGCCGAGGGCGGCCTTCACTTCATCGGTGGTGCGGGCGGCCACTTCGCGCGCGCGCATGGTGCCTTCCTTCAGCACCTGCATGATGTAGCCCTTGTCCTTGGCCAGTTCCTCGCGGCGGGCGCGGATCGGCGCCAGCATGTCCTGCAGCACCGCCTCCAGGCGCTTCTTGACGACCGAGTCGCCCAGGCCGCCGCGGGTGTAATGGTCCTTCATCTCCTGCAGGCTGGCCTTGTCGGTATCGAAGGCGTCCAGGTAGATGAAGGCGACGTTGCCCTCCAGGTGGCCCGGATCGGACACTTTCAGGTGCAGCGGATCGGTGTAGACCATCTTCACGGCAGCCTTGATCTCGTCGGCGCTGGCGCCCAGGTTGATCACGTTGCCGAGCGACTTGGACATCTTCGCCTTGCCGTCGATGCCCGGCAGGCGGCCCACTTCCGGCACCACAGCCTTGCACTCGACCAGGATTTCCTTGTTCACCAGGCGGTTGAATTTGCGCACGATCTCGTTGGTCTGCTCGATCATCGGGATCTGGTCTTCGCCGACCGGCACGATGGAGGCCTTGAACGCCGAGATATCGGCCGCCTGCGAGGCAGGGTAGGTCAGGAAGCCGGCCGGGATATCGCGCTCAAAGCCGCGCAGCACGATTTCCTGCTTCACGGTCGGGTTGCGCTCCAGGCGCGCCACGGTCACCAGGTTCAGGTAATAGAAGGTCAGCTCGGCCAGTTCCGGGATCTGCGACTGGATCAGGATGGTCGACTTGGCGGGATCAATGCCGCAAGCCATATAGTCCAGCGCCACCTCCACCACATTACGGTGCACCTTATTGGTGTCATCCATATTGTCGGTCAGCGCCTGCGAGTCGGCCAGCATGATGAACTGGTTATAGTCATCCTGGTAAGAAACGCGGTTACGCAGGCTGCCGACAAAGTGGCCGAGGTGCAGCGGACCGGTCGGACGGTCGCCGGTCAGGATAATAGGCTTCGTGCTGGAAACTGGCTGGCTCATAGGGTTCTTTCTGCTTGCCCCGACCGATTGCGCCATAAAAAACGCCACCTGGACAGAGGCGGCGTTGATAATAAAATCACATCACTTTACAGTGGCCGCGCTATGTCAGCGGCGCCACCAATTGCGGGAAAACAGATGTGATTGGATGAATTTCATGCCGCAATGGTTACAGTTCCCGTTCCCCCTGTCAAGTTTGTCCACTTTGGGGTCAGGAAGAAATGTGGACATTCTTCCAGGAATGTCCACATTTATTACTGACCCCAAAGTGGGCCTACCGGGTGCGGGGGGGGGCGGGGACATTGGGTTTGTATT
>NZ_JAYSCO010000025.1:20044-45349 GCF_041914865.1 Pseudoduganella sp.
TTGCCTCCCGCCCGCCCCCCGCCTTATTGTGTTCCCTTTTGTGGCAGTAGCAATTTTGGTCAATGTTCGCCCTTCACTCACACTTTTCCCGCCCCCCCCAAAAGTGGACATCCGGGTTGCGGGCGGGCGCGTCCTCATTGGTTTTCTAGTAATATTGCTGAAATATTTCTTGCTCGTCGGAGACACCATGCGTTTCAGCCTCATCCTGTCCACCTTGCTGCTCGCCTCGCAGGCCCTGGCGCAAACTTCTCCGATGGCGCCGGATATCGTGGCCGGGTTCGTGGCGCCGCAGGATGAGGCGGATTACGTCAAGCGCGTGGTGATGGTTCCCATGCGCGATGGGGTCAAGCTGTATACGGTGATCGTGGTGCCGAAGGGGGTGGGCAAGGCGCCCATCATCCTGACCCGCACGCCGTACAACGCCGCCGGGCGTGCCCGGCGCAATGTCAGCCCGTCGATGCGGGCTTCGCTGCCGCAGGGCGATGAAGTGTTCGGCCGCGATTTCATCCGCGTGTTCCAGGACGTGCGCGGCAAGTACGGTTCGGAAGGCGATTATGTGATGACGCGCCCGGTGCGCGGGCCGCTCAATTCGAGCCAGACCGATAACGCGACCGACGCCTGGGACACCATCGACTGGCTGGTGAAGAATGTGCCGGAAACGAACGGCAAGGTGGGTATGATCGGTTCCTCTTATGAGGGCTTTACCGTGCTGATGGCGTTGACCGAGCCGCATCCGGCGTTGAAGGCTGCGGTGCCCATGAGCGCCATGGTCGATGGCTGGCGCGGCGACGACTGGTTCCATAACGGCGCGTTCCGCGTGAATACCCTCGATTACATCGCCGGCCAGAACACGGCGCGCGGCAAGGGCGAGCCGCTGGCCACCGGCGTGTATGACGATTATGAGTCGGTGCTGCGCGCGGGCTCGGTGGCCAACCTGGCGCGCAAGCATGGGCTGGACCAGCTTAATTTCACCAAGAAGCTGTTCGAGCATCCCGCCTATGACAGCTTCTGGCAGGAGCAGGCGCTGGACCGCATCCTGGCGCGCCGTCCGCTGACCGTGCCGACCATGCACGTGGTGGGGCAGTGGGACCAGGAGGATATCTACGGCGCCTACGCGACCTACGCCGCGCTGGAGAAGCAGGACAAGGGCAATAAACTGAACTACCTGGCGGTCGGCCCCTGGCGCCACAGCGGTGTGAATTACGACGGCTCCTCGCTTGGCGCGCTGCGTTTCGAGGGCGATACGGCGCTGCAGTTCCGCCGCGATGTCATGCTGCCCTTCCTGAAGCAGTACCTGGTGGACGGTGCGCCCGCCGCCGACACGCCGCCTGTGCTGTCTTACCAGACCGGCAGCAACCAGTGGCAGCGCTTTGCGCAGTGGCCGCAATCGTGTGCCTCCGGCTGCCCGTCCGCCGCGAAGGCGGTGTACCTGCAGGATGGCTTCAAACTCTCCTTCGCCAAGCCGGCCGGCGGCGCCGCTGCCTACGACGAGTACGTGGCCGATCCGGCCAAGCCGGTGCCTTTCGTGCCGCGCCCCGTGCGCATGGAGGACGAGAATGTATGGAAGCCGTGGCTGGTGCAGGACCAGCGCTTCGTCAGCGACCGTACCGATGTGCTGAGCTATGTGTCGGAGCCGCTGAAGGAGCCGCTGGTGCTGACCGGCGCGCCGGTGGTGCATTTGCTGGCTTCCACCTCCGGCAGCGATGCCGACTGGGTGGTGAAGGTGATCGATGTCTATCCCGACGAGGTGCCGTCGCAGCCGAAACTGGGCGGCTACCAGCTGCCGCTGTCGATGGATATCCTGCGCGGCCGCTACCGCGACAGCTTTGAGAAGCCGTCGGCGATCCCGGCCAACAAGCCGGTGCAATACAGCTTCACGCTGCCGCCGGTGAACCACGTGATCCAGCCGGGCCACCGCTTGATGATCCAGGTCCAGTCCAGCTGGTTCCCGCTGTACGACCGCAATCCGCAAACCTTCGTGCCGAATATCTTCCATGCCAGCCCGGGCGACTACCGCAAGGCGACGCAGCGCGTGTTCCATGGCAGCTCGGTTGAACTGCCGGTCGTGAAGTGACGCTGTCGGTGGCGCTGGCCGGTGCCGGGGAGCGTGCCCTGGTCGCCCGCCTGGCGCAGCTTTACTTCCACGACTTTTCGGAGTTCGATGGGGAGGATGTCGGCCCGTCCGGCTTGTACGATATCGACTGGCTGGACGAGTATTGGCAAGAACCGAATGCCGCCTACGTTTTCCGCGTTGGCGGGGCCATCGCAGGTTTTTGCTTGGTCGACCAGGATACGCTGCTGGATGGCAGCGAAAACGCTATCGCCGAGTTTTTCATCCTGCGCAAGTATCGAGGGGCGGGCCTGGGACTGCAGGCGGCGCGGGCTGTCATGGCCATGCGGCCGGGCGTTTGGGAGGCATCGCAGATTGCCGCCAACCTGCCAGCGCAGGCGTTCTGGCGGCGGGTGGCATCCACGTTCAGCGCATCGACCGAGCAGTTCATCGACGACGAACGCTGGCACGGGCCAGTGCAGCAGATGGTTTAAACAACTGAGGAGGCAGTTCCGATGGCTGACACGTTTACGATTTCCGTACCGCGCCTTCACACCGAGCGCCTTACGCTGCGCGAGTATCGTGTTGCGGACTTTGAACTGTTCGCCGACCATCTGTCGGACCCTGAAAGCTCGGCCTTCTTAGGCTCGGCAGACCGGCAGGCTGCCTGGCGCATTTTCAATTCCCATGCCGGGCTATGGCTCTTGAACCAGGCTGGCTGGTGGTCAATCGAGGACCGGCAGACCGGCCAGCTGGTGGGCAGCGTCGGCGCGTTCTTCCGTCACGGATCAAGCGTGATGGAGATGGGTTGGAATACCTACCGCGCTTTCTGGGGCAAAGGCATTGCGAACGAGGCGGCGGCGGCGGTCCTGAAATATGTGTTCGAGGTTCGGCGTGAGCCGAAGGTGCGGGCGCTCGTCTCTGCTGGCAATGAATCGTCGCGCCGTGTTGCCGAGCGCCTGGGTATGCGCTACGAAATGACCACTGAGCTGGATGGCAAGGAAATCAATACGTACATGCGCGAGCGCGGCTGAAACGACTGCGGTAGGCGGCCTGCCGCTGCCGGCCCTCACGCAACACGCATCAGGACCGCGCCGGCCGCGATAGCGGCAATCGCCATGCTGCGCTGGCGGCCGATACGCTCGCCGAGGAAGAAGCGGGCGATCAGCGCGGCGAACAGGATCGAGGTTTCGCGCAGGGCGGCCACGGCGGCCAGCGGGGCAACGGTCATGGCCCACAAGGCGAGGCCATAGGAGCCCAGCGTGCCTGCGCCGCCCAGCAGGGCGACGCGCCAGTGCTGCATGGCGTAGTCGCGCAGTTGGCGCGGGCAGCGCACGGCGCACCAGGCCAGCAGGCCGGCGGCGCTCATGACGTGCAGCCACATGACGTAGGCCGCCGGGCTGCCGGAGGCGCGCGCGCCGATGCCGTCGACCAGCGTGTAGGCGGCGATGACCAGGGCATTCAGCAGGGCGCAGGCGGTGGCGCGGCTGCCGCCTTTGCCGGCTGCCGCGCCGCTGGCGAACCAGAGGCCGAAAATGCCGCCGCTGATGCAGGCGACGGCTGCGTACTGCAGCGGCGACAGCTGCTCGCCGAGCAGCGGCACGCTGGCGACGGCCACCAGCAAGGGCGCGCTGCCGCGCATCAGCGGATAGGCGTGGCTCATGTCGCCGTGACGATAGGCGGCGGCGAGCAGTCCGTAATACGCGAAGTGGATGGTGGTGGAAGCGGCGATATAAGGCCAGCTGGCGGCGGCCGGCGGCGGCAGGAACGGCAGCAGCGGCAGCGAGAGCAGGGCGGCGCCGCTGGCCACCATGACGCTGCCGAGGAAGGGATCGCGGCCGCCTTTCACCAGGGCGTTCCAGCTGGCGTGCAGCAGCGCGCCGCACAGGACGATGGCGACGACGGTGGCCGGCATCAACGCGGCCGCACGCTTTCGCTCAGGATCTCCGGCCGGTGGTAGCGCTGGAAGCCTTCCATCACCACATTGGACTTTGCTGCGCGTTCCAGCAGCTCGATCAGGGCGGCGCGGTCGTCCGGCGTGAGCGAGTGGCGCGAGACGTAGACGCCGGTCTGCTGCCAGGGCAGTTCCGGTATCGGTTCCAGGCGCAGGCGGTCGAGCATGCCGTGCACGCGGGTTTCGCGGTTGATCGAGCCGGCCAGGATGGTCGGGCCCATGATGGTGATGTCGACCGCGCCCGCATGCAGCAGGCGCGCGACCGCGGTGGGGTCGACCTCGGTGAACAGGCGGCCCTGGCGCGCCAGTTCGCGCACCAGCGCCTGGTAGGCTTCGCCGTAGTCGTAGCCGCGCACCACCGCCACGCGCAGGTCGCGCCGGTCCAGCAGGTCCTGGGCGTTGATGATTTGCGGGCGCGGGCTTTGCAGCGAGATCAGTACGGCGCGGTGGCCGACCATGGGCACGAAGATGCCGTGCTGGTCGCGCGCCGGGGTGCGGGTGGCGGGCAGCAGCAGGTCGGCTTTGCCGGTTTCGAACATCAGCTCCTGGCGCGCGCGCGGCACGCTGCTGAAGACGAAGTGGCAGCCGGCGCGCGGGCCAAGGCTGCGGAACAGCTCGGGGTAGATGCCGCTGTAGGTGCCGTTGCCAACGATGACGCTGACGCCGGTACTGGAGACCGGCACGACGATGTCGCGCGTGCAGTCGGCATGCGCGGCGACGGCCGCTGCCAGGGGCAGGGCGGCCAGCAGCTTGCGGAAGAGGCGGTGCGGGCGTACGTGCATAGCGCGATTATGCACCCGTTTGCAGCGCCACGCGATGCTGGCGGAAGTAGCGGCGGGCGACGAAGATGCCGGCGGCCTGCATGGCGGCGCAGACGAAAAAGGTGCTGCCCACGCGCCAGTCGCCGGGCGGCAGGTGGCTGACGGCGCCCAGGATGCCGCCGCCCACCAGCGGCATGATCACCGTACCGAGGCTGCTGATCGACTGCAGGGAGCCCATCAGCTCGCCCTGTTCATTGGCCGGCGTGGCCTTGGAGACAATGCCTTGCAGGGCCGGTCCGGCGGCAAAGGACAGCAGGTTGCACAGGATGAAGACGTACATCATCCAGCCCTGCGTGGCCAGGCCGTACAGCAGGTAGGTGATGGCGCCCGAGCTCAGGCCGATCAGGGACAGGCGCACTTCGCCGAACTTGCGGATGAAGATGCCAAGCAGGCCGGCCTGCACCACGGCGGCGGCGACGCCGACGCAGAACAGGGCGACGCCGTTTTCCGCCGGGCTCCAGCCGAAGCGGAAGTGGGTGAACAGCACCCAGGTCGACTGCAGCATCATCTGCGCGCCGGTGACCAGGGCGAAGGTGACCACCAGGCCGCGGATGTCCTCGCGCCGGGCCAGCCTGGCGAGGGCGCTGAAGGGGTTGACCGAGACCAGCTTGAACTTGCCGCGCCGCTCTTCCGGCAGCGATTCGGGCACGCAGAAGTAGCCGTACACCAGGTTGGCGAAGGACAGGCCTGCCGCCACGTAGAACGGCAGGTGCAGGTCGATGTCGCCCAGCAGGCCGCCCAGCATCGGGCCGCAGATGAAGCCCAGGCCGAAGGTGGCGCCGATCTTGCCGAAGCTTTTGGCGCGGTCCTCGTGGGTCGAGATGTCCGAGGCATAGGCCGAGGCCACCGACATGCTGGCCGAGGACATGCCGCCGATGACGCGGCCGATGAACAGGCAGGCCAGGTTGGGCGCCCAGGCCGTGGTCAGGAAGTTGATGCCCATGCCGAACATGGAATACAGCAGCACGGGGCGGCGGCCGACGCGGTCGCTGATCGCGCCCAGCATGGGCATGAAGATGAACTGCAGCAGGCCGAAGGTGGCGCCCAGGATGCCGTACCACAGCGCATGCAGTTCGCGGTCGGCCACGTACTGGCCGACCAGGATCGGCAGTACCGGCACGATCAGGCCGATGCCCAGCATGTCGATGAAGATGCTGACCAGGACGAAGTTCAGGTTGCCCTTCTTGCTCATGCAGCCACCGCCCATTCTGCGACGAAGCTGTCGCGGAAATCGAGCAGGGCTTGCAGGCGCTGCTGGCCGAGCGCGCGGCCGGCGGCGGTGCGCATGGTGCCGGGCAGGGTGGCCAGCTTCACTTCAATATGGTCGAGGGAATAGGCCTTGTCGTTGCGTTCGCGGCCGGTGGCCAGCGGGTCGTCCGGGTGGGCCAGGGCGCAGCCCATGCGGCCGGCGGTGTAGAACATGCGCGCCAGGCCGACCGCGCCCAGCGCGTCCAGGCGGTCGGCGTCCTGCACGATGCGCGCCTCCAGCGTGGCCGGTTCCAGCGCGGCGGAAAAGCTGTGGGTCTCGATGGCGTGCGCCACGGCGTCCAGCCGGTCGGGCGGGAAGCCCGCTGCGCCAAGCTGGGCGCGCGCCAGCACGGCGGCCTGGCGCGAGGCCAGGTGGCGCTCGGGGTGGTTCTTGGGCAGGTTGACCAGGTCGTGCAGGTAGCAGGCGGCCATCACCACCAGGCGGTCGGCCTCGGGATGCTGTTCCAGCAGCAGGGTGGCGTTGCGCCAGACGCGGTGCAGGTGGTTGGTGTCGTGGGCGCCGTCATCGCCCGCGGCGGCGCTGGCCAGCGCGACCAGGCGCGGCTGCCAGCTGCTCAGTGAAATATCCATATAAACCGTTGTCTCTGTCATTAGCCGCGCAATTGTGCCATGTATTTTCCATAAGCTTGTATGTTTCTCTAGAGAAAAATTTTTGGTGCTTATTTTATTGGCCTGAGGTAACATACTACGTCACCATTCACAAATGAAAGAATATTATGAATGCCACCACAAACCAGGCTGCCGAGTACCTGGCCTTTACCCTGGGCCAGGAAGAATACGGCATCGATATCCAGAAAGTCAGCGAGATCCGCAGCTACGAGAACCCGACCCGCATTGCCAGCGCGCCGGACTACGTGAAGGGCGTGATCAACCTGCGCGGCCTGATTGTGCCGATCATCGACATGCGCGTGCGCTTCCAGCTGGGCGAGCCGAGCTACGGCCCGTTCACGGTGGTGATCATCCTGCACATCGGCAGCCGCACCGTGGGCATCGTGGTGGACGCCGTGTCCGACGTGACCATGCTGGAGCCGGAGCAGATCAAGGCGGCGCCGGATATTTCGGGCACCATGGACACCGAATACATCACCGGCCTGGGCACGGTCGACGACCGCATGCTGATCCTGGTGGATATTGAACGCCTGATGTCGTCCGCCGACATGGGCCTGGTGGAAAAGCTGGCGGCATGAAGCTGCTGAACAACCTCAGTATCGGCAAGCGCCTGGCCTTTGGCTTTGCGGTGACGCTTGCCCTGTCCATCGTGATCGCTGCCATCGGCGTCTGGCGCCTGCAGCAGGTCGCCGGCGCCACGCGCCACATGATGGAGACGCCGCTGGCGAAGGAACGCATGATCTCCGACTGGCAGTCGAAGATCGACAGCGCGATCCGCCGCACCACGGCCATTGCCCGCAGCAGCGACGCGTCGCTGGGCGCCTTCTTCGCGGAAGAATCGAAAGCCTCCAGCGCCGCCTCGGCCGAGCTGCAAAAGCAGATCGAGCCCCTGATCAGCGACGCCGATGAGAAGGCGCTGTGGGACCGCCTGATGGAGCAGCGCAAGCTGTACATCGCGTCGCGCGACAAGGTGGCCAAGCTGAAGACCGACGGCGAGCTGGAACAGGCGAGCGAGGTGTTTGAAAAGACCTATCGTCCGGCGGCGGCCGACTACCAGAAGCTGGTGCAGGACTTGCTGACCATGCAGCGCGGGAAGATCGACGCCATCGGCCAGCAGATCGACAGCGTCTCGGCCACCAGCCGCAGCTGGCTGCTGGTGCTGGCCGGCCTGGCGGTGGCCTTCGGCGCGGCCTGCGCCTTCGTGCTGACCAAGGGCATTACCATCCCCTTGTCGCGCGCGGTCGATGCGGCGCGCCGCGTGGCCAACGGCGACCTGACCGGCGACATCCGCGTGCATGGCAACGACGAAACCGGCCAGCTGCTGGGCGCCTTGCGCGACATGAACCAGGCGTTGCTGAACATTGTGAGCGAAGTGCGGCATGGCACCCAGGCCATCAGCATCGCCTCGACCGAGATCGCGGCGGGCAACCAGGACCTGTCGGCGCGTACCGAGCAGCAGGCCGCCTCGCTGGAGGAAACCGCCTCTTCGATGGAGGAGCTCACTTCCACCGTCAAGCAGAATGCCGATAACGCGCGCCAGGCCAACCAGCTGGCCGGCGCCGCCGCGTCGGTGGCGCGCAAGGGCGGCGACGTGGTGGCGGAAGTGGTGGGCACGATGGAATCGATCGACGCGTCCTCGCGCAAGATCGTGGACATCATCGCCGTCATCGACGGCATCGCCTTCCAGACCAATATCCTGGCGCTGAACGCGGCCGTGGAAGCGGCGCGTGCGGGCGAGCAGGGCCGCGGCTTTGCGGTGGTGGCGTCCGAGGTGCGCAACCTGGCGCAGCGTTCGGCCGCCGCGGCGAAGGAAATCAAGGAACTGATCGGCGACTCGGTGGAGAAAGTCAACGCCGGCAGCCGCCTGGTGAGCGACGCCGGCAACACCATGGAGGAAATCGTCTCCAGCGTGCAGCGCGTGTCGGACATCATCAGCGAGATCACGGCCGCCAGCGCCGAGCAGAGCAGCGGCATCGACGAGGTCTACAAGGCGGTTGGCCAGATGGACCAGGTCACGCAGCAGAACGCCGCCCTGGTGGAGGAAGCGGCTGCCGCCGCCGAGTCCATGCAGAAGCAGGCCAGCGGCCTGGCCGACGTGGTCAGCGTGTTCAAGGTGCGTTAAGCGGCACTACGCAGTACCTTCCCGGGCCGCCTGCTGCGACAGGCGGTCCGCTTCCCCATTCTTATGGCGCGGCACCCAGCGCACATGCACCTGGGCCAGCGCCGCCATCAGCTGCGCCACGCGCGCCCGGTGCTGTTCCAGCGCCCGCGCGCCGGCTGCCTGCGGCACCAGCACATCCTGCACCACCACCTGGCTGTCGCCGTACACCAGCAATTCCGCCACACCCAGTTCCACCGCTTTTTCCAGCGCCGCGATCAGCGCCAGGTACTCGGCATCGCCGCTGCTGCCATGGCCGGCGCGCCGGCTGATCTCGACCCGTTCGCCGGCAGGGCCAGACAACAGCACGCCGATGCCGATGCGGCCCGGGTTGGGGTGGGCGGAGCCGTCGAACCATGCGCGCCACGCGGCGGGCGAGGAGGGGGCGGCCTGGCGCGCCAGTTTTTCGGCGCGGGCCCGTTCTTGTTTTATTGACATATGTAAATATTTTTGCAACACTCGGCAGGCTGTTTCCCCCACACTTTAACAGGAGACCATCCATGTCATTGATGTATCGCGCAGCAGGCGCCCTCGCCATGGCGCTGGCCATGCACACCGCGTATGCGGCACCCGCCAAGCCGGTGCGCAAATACACGATCGAGCAGTTCATGGCCACCACCTCGATCAGCGGCGCCTCGTTCAGCCACGATGAAAAGTCCATCCTTTTCAGCAGCAACGAGAGCGGCATCTTCAATGTGTATTCGATCCCTGTGGGCGGCGGCAAGCCAACGGCGCTGACCAAATCGACGGTGGACAGCACTTATGCGGTCGGCTATTTCCCGGCCGATAACCGCTTCCTGTTCACGCGCGACAAAGGCGGCGACGAGAACAACCACCTGTTCGTGCGCGAACTGGACGGCAGCGAAAAGGACCTGACGCCGGGCGAGAAGCTGAAGGCATCGTTCTTTGGCTGGAGCGACGACCGCTCGGCTTTCTATGTGCTGACCAACGAGCGCAACCCGAAGTTCTTCGACCTGTACCGCTACAGCGTGAAGGACTATTCGCGCACCATGCTGTACCAGAACGATAACGGCATCAGCCCGGCGCGCATCAGCCGCGACGAGAAGTGGCTGGCGCTGAACAAGCCAAACACCACGGCCGACAGCGACATCTACCTGTACAACATGGCCAGCAAGGAGATGAAGCACATCACGCCGCACAAGGAGGTGGCCAGCTATGAGGCGGCCAGCTTCGATCCGGAGTCGAAGAAGCTGTTCTTCACCTCCAATGCAGGCGGCGAGTTCACCAGCGTCCGCACCTACGACCTGGCAAGCGGGCAGGTGGCCGAGCATGAAAAGGCGGACTGGGACGTGGTGGGCACCGGCTTCTCGCGCAACGGCCGTTTCCGCATTTCGGTGGTGAACCAGGATGGCAGCACCGTGCTGCGCGTGGTGGAGGGCAAGGAAGAGAAGCCGATGGCGCTGCCCAAGGTGCCGGGCGGCGACATGAGCGCCGCCGTCTTCTCCGAGAGCGGCAAGCTGATGGCCTTCTATGTCAACGGCGACCGTTCGCCGAACAACCTGTTCGTGTACGACCTGGCGACCAAGAAAGCCCGCCAGCTGACCCAGAGCATGAGCAAGGAGATCGACCCGAACGACCTGGTGGAGGCGGAGGTGGTGCGCTTCCGTTCCTTCGACGGCATGGTGGTGCCTTCGATTTACTACAAACCGAAAGGCGCTGCGCCCAATGCCAAGGTGCCGGCGGTGGTGCTGGTGCACGGCGGCCCGGGCGGCCAGACGCGGCGCGGCTATAACGCCATGGTGCAGTACCTGGTGAACAATGGCTATGCGGTACTGGGCATCAATAACCGCGGCAGCAGCGGCTACGGCAAGACCTTCTTCACCGCGGACGACCGCAAGCACGGGCGCGAGCCGCTGTGGGACTGTATCGAAGCGAAAACCTTCCTGGCCAGCCGTGGCTATATCGATCCCGAGCGCATCGGCATCATGGGCGGCAGCTACGGCGGCTACATGACGCTGGCGGCCATGGCCTTCCGTCCGGAAGCGTTCAAGGTCGGCATCGACATCTTCGGCGTCAGCAACTGGCTGCGCACGCTGGAATCGATCCCGCCGTACTGGGAATCGCAGCGCAAGGCGCTGTACGACGAGATCGGCGATCCGGTGAAGGACAAGGAGTTCCTGGTGGCGACGTCGCCGCTGTTCCATGCGTCGCACATCCGCAAGCCGCTGATGGTCATCCAGGGCAAGAACGACCCGCGCGTGATCAAGCCGGAAAGCGATGAGATCGTGGAGGCGGTCAAGAAGAACAATGTGCCGGTCGACTACATCGTGTTCGACGACGAGGGCCATGGCTTCAGCAAGAAGAAGAACCAGGCCACCGCGAATGCGAAGATAGTCGAATTCCTCGACAAGCACCTGAAAGGCGGCAGCGCGGCGATGGGGCAGCAATAAGTTTGGAAGCGCCTATGATTCTAACGGCGGAGCAAATCCTGGCCCTGGCCCCCGACGCCGCTTCGGCCAAGGCGGGCAGCGGCCAGGCCAGCCTTGCCAAATGGTCGGGCCTGGGCGGCCACGCGCAGGCCTTGTGGGGCTTGTGCCAGGGCAGCGGCAAGGAACCGTACCGCGCGCAGATCGACCTGGCCGGCCCGGCGTTCAAATGCAATTGCCCCAGCCGCAAATTCCCGTGCAAGCACGGGCTGGGGTTGTACCTGCTGTACGCGCGCGAGCGCGCCGCGTTCTGCGAAACCGAGGCGCCGCAATGGGTAAGCGACTGGCTGCACAGCCGGGAGGAGCGCAGCGAGAAGAAGGCTGCCAGGCAGGCCGAAGCCGCGACGCCGGAGGCGCTGGCCGCGCGTGAAGCGAGCCAGCAAAAGCGCCAGGAAAAGCGGCAGGGCAATGTCGAAGCGGGGCTGGCGGTGCTCGATACCTGGCTGGAGGATCTGGCGCGCGACGGGCTGGCGACCTTGCGCGGCAAACCATCCAGGGAGTGGGACGCCATGGCGGCGCGGCTGGTCGATTGCCAGGCGCCGGGCCTGGCCGGCCGCTTGCGCAGGCTGGGACTGCAGGTGTACGGTGGCGGCGGCGCAGGCTGGGAACTGGCGGCCGCGCGCGAGCTGGGGCAACTGGCCCTGCTGCGCCGGGCGTACCAGCGCCTGGCCGCGCTGCCGGCGGGACTGCAGCATGAGGTAAGGGCGGCCATCGGCTGGGCCACCAGCCAGGAGGAGGTGCTGGCGCTGGCCGGCGTATGCGATACCTGGACGGTGTGCGGCAACCGCCTGCAGGACGATGGGCGGGTCAGCAGCCGCGCCACCTACCTGCGCGGCGCAGGCAGCGGGCGCTGGGCCATGCTGCTGCAATTCTCGGCCGGCAGCCAGGCGCTGCCGGCGCCGCTGCTGCACGGCGCCAGCTACCATGGAACGCTGCATTTCTACCCGGCGGCGTGGCCGCTGCGCGCGCTCGCCGCCCCCGATTTCGCCGTGGCCGCCGGCCCGGTCGCCATGCCTGCCGCGCCGGACGGCGAGGGCTTCGCGGCGCCCCTGCTGGCATATGCGCAAGCCCTGGCCGCCAATCCTTTCCTGGAGTCCTGTCCCATGCACCTGGCAGCGGTGACACCGGTGTTCGCGCCCGGCAGCGCGGCCCCGTGGTCGCTGCGCGCGGCCAACGGCGAGGCGCTGGCGCTGGACGGCGCCTTCCGCCAAGCCTGGCAGCTGCATGCGCTGGCCGGCGGCCATGCGGTGGAAGTATTCGGCCTGTGGTCGGGATACAGCTTCCTGCCACTCGCAGTCAGCGCCGCAGGGCGCGCAGTCAGCTTCGACGGAGGCCAGGCATGATGCAACTTGATCCCGGCCTGCACCGGGCACTGCTGGCCGGCACCGCGCGCGTGCCGCTGGATGGCGCCGCCGGCGCCGCCGCGCCGCTGGCGCCGTTGCTGGGACAGGGCGGCGGCAGCGCGCTGTGGCTCTCGCTGGCGGCGCAGGACAGCTGGCAGCGGGCCGGCTTCCAGCCGGCGCAGGCCGGCGCCGCCACGCCCTGCGGCCCGGAAAGCGCCGCGCCGTGCCCGCGTGCGGCGGAACATGTGCTGGACACGATCCTGCGCGGCATCCACCCCGAGCTGCTGCCGGCCTGGCTGGCACACGCCGCCGCGCACGGCATGGTACTGCCGCCGGCCAGCCTGGCAGCGCTGCTGGAGCAAGGCCTGCACAAGCCGCCTTTGCGCCAGCTGCTGCTGCCGCTGCTGGGCGTGCGCGGCGCCTGGCTGGCCAGCCAGAATCCGGCCTGGGCCGGACGCTACGGCGCAGCCAGCGTCGAGGCGGAGAGTGTCGAGCACACCTGGCAGCACGGCGCGCTGCCGCAACGGGTGGCCGCCCTGCGCGCCATGCGCGCCAGCGATCCGGCCGCAGGCCTCGCCGCGCTGCACAGCGACTGGGCGCAGGAGCCGAGCGAGAACCGCATAGCGCTCCTGCCGTGCCTGGCCGTCGGCCTGTCGCTGGCCGACGAGGCGTTCCTGGAACAAGCGCTGGACGACAGGCGCAAGGAGGTGCGCCGCGCCGCCCAGGCTTTGCTGGCAGGCCTGCCGGGCGCGCAGCTGGGCGAGCGCTGCAAGGCCCGCCTGGCCGGCATCCTGGCGCTGGGCGGGCTTTCCGGCCGCAGCCTGCAGGTGCGGCTGCCGGAAGCGTGCGACAAGGCCATGCAGCGCGACGGCATCGGCTTGCAGAAGCCCTGGAACATGGGCGAGAAAGCCGGCTGGCTGATGGACATGGTGCAGAGCGTCCCGCCGGTGTGGTGGAGCATCCAATGGCAGCTCGATGCGGCGGCCGTGGTGCGCCTGTTCGCCGCCCAGGAGTTCAACCTGGCGCTGCTGACCGGCTTATGCACGGCCGTCGGCTACGCGCTGCGCCGCGCGGCACCGGAGGCGGTGGAATGGTACCGCGCCTTGCTGGCAGCGCCGCCGGTCAAGGGCCTGGACCTGGCCGGCGCGCTGCTGCCGCAGTTCCCGCATTTGCCGCAGGAGGCGCAGCAGCGCGTGCTGCAGGAGTGGCTGGAGGACCAGGACGGTCCGGGCGCCGGTTATGCGATGGGATGGGCGCAGCAGGCGGGCGAGGGCGGTACGCCCAGCCTGCCGCCGCATCTGTCGCGCCTGTTCCTGCTGCGCCTGCAGGGCATGCTGGCCGGCGCGAACGAACCGGCATACGCGGCGCGCGCGGCATTCAAGTCGCTGGCCTTGCTGCTGGCGGCCGACGACCTGGCCTATGTGCAGGACGGCTGGCCGCCGGATGCGTGGGAGCACTGGCCCCACTGGAGCGGGCTGGTCGCGGAGTTCAAGGAAACGCTGCAATTCAGGAATGCGCTGCAACGCAGCTTTATGGAGAATAAGGAATGAGTATGGCAAACGACAGCACGGTACTGCGCCAAAGCGCCGAACAGCAATACGCCCATGAGCTGGCGGCCCTGAAGGAGGCCGACCAGCGCCAACGCCCGCCCAGCTGGGAGCTGTCGCCGTGGGCGGTGGCGACCTACCTGCTGGGCGGTACGCTGGACAATGGCGTTGAGATCACGCCCAAATACATCGGCAAGCGCCGCATCATCGAGATCGCCGTGGCGACGCTGGCCACCGACCGCGCCTTGCTGCTGCTGGGCGTGCCCGGCACGGCCAAATCCTGGGTGTCGGAGCACCTGGCGGCGGCCATCAGCGGCAACTCGACCCTGGTGGTGCAGGGCACGGCCGGCACGGCGGAAGAAACCATCCGCTATGGCTGGAATTATGCGCAGCTGCTGGCCAAGGGGCCGAGCCAGGAGGCCGTGGTGCCCAGCCCCGTGATGCGCGCCATGCGCAGCGGCAAACTGGCGCGCATCGAGGAACTGACCCGCATCCCGTCCGAAGTGCAGGACAGCTTTATCAGCCTGCTGTCGGAGAAGATGCTGCCGATTCCCGAGCTCGATGAATACGTGCAGGCGGCCAAGGGCTTCAATGTGATCGCCACCGCCAATGACCGCGACCGCGGCGTGAACGACCTGTCGAGCGCCCTGAAGCGCCGCTTCAACACGGTGGTGCTGCCGCTGCCGGACAGCGCGGACGAGGAGGTCAGCATCGTGGAAAGCCGCGTCGCCAGCCTGGGCCGCGCGCTGGAACTGCCGATCGAGAAGCCGGCGCTGGAAGAGATCCGCCGCATCGTCACCATCTTCCGCGAACTGCGCGCCGGCCAGACCGGCGACGGCAAGATCAAGCTCAAGTCGCCGAGCGCCAGCATGAGCACGGCCGAGGCGATTTCCGTCGTCACCAACGGCATGTCGCTGGCGGCGCACTTCGGCGACGGCATGCTGCGCGGCGCCGACATGGCCTCGTCGGTGGTGGGCGCCATCGTCAAAGACCCGGTGCAGGACCGCGTGGTGCTGCTGGAATACCTGGAAACCGTGGTCAAGGAGCGCGAGGGCTGGAAAGACCTGTACCGCGCCTGCCACGCCGTGCTCTGATGGGGCTGCATTTCTTCGGCATCCGCCACCACGGGCCGGGCTGCGCGCGCAGCCTGGCGCTGGCCTTGCGCCAGTTGCAGCCCGACCTGGTGCTGATCGAAGGGCCGCCCGAGGCGGACGGCTTGCTGCCGCTGGCCGGGCACAGCGACATGCGGCCGCCGGTCGCGCTGCTGGTGTACGCGCCGGCCATGCCGCAGCATGCGGCCCATTTCCCGTTCGCCGAGTTTTCGCCGGAATGGCAGGCTATCCGCTATGCGCACGAGCACGGCGTGCCGGCGCGTTTTATCGACCTGCCGATGGCCCATACGCTGGCGGCGCAGATGTCGTTCGAGGCCGAAGGCGCACAGCAGGCGCCGCGCGCGCGCAGCGGCGACGCGCTGGCGCAGCTGGCGCAGGCGGCCGGCTTCGCCGACAGCGAAACCTGGTGGGACCACATGGTGGAGCAGCGCCAGGACAGCCTGCAACTGTTCGCCGCCATCGAAGAGATGATGGCGGTGGCGCGCCAGGCACTGGACGAACCGCTGGCGCCGCGCGAAGCCCAGCGCGAGGCCCATATGCGCCTGGCCATCCGCGCCGCCCAGAAGGAAGGGCATGGCAAGGTCGCCGTGGTGTGCGGCGCCTGGCACGTGCCGGCCCTGCGCGCCATGCCGAGCGCCAGGCATGACAAGGAACTGCTGGCCGAGCTGCCCAAGGCGAAGGTGGCGGCCACCTGGACCCCCTGGAGCTATGGCCGCCTGAGCTTCGACAGCGGCTACGGCGCCGGGGTGCAGGCGCCCGGCTGGTACCACCACCTGTGGCACACGCCGCAGCGCGCCGCGGTCCACTGGCTGACCGCGGCTGCCCACCTGCTGCGCAAGAACGGGCTGGATGCCTCGTCGGCGCATGTGATCGAAGCGGTGCGCCTGGCCGATGGCCTGGCCGCCTTGCGCGACCGTTCGCGTCCCGGCCTGGGCGAGCTGCTGGAGGCGCTGCAAAGCGTGCTGTTCGGCGACAGCGAGGCGCCGCTGCGCCTGATCGAGAAAGAGCTGCTGGTCGACGACCGCCTGGGTGCGGTGCCGGCCGCGACGCCGACCTTGCCGCTGCCGGCCGATGTGCGGCAGCTGCAAAAGAGCTATCGCATGGCGCCGCGCGCCGACCAGCAGGAGCTGGAGCTGGACCTGCGCCAGCCCAAGCATATGGAAAAGAGCGTTTTCCTGCACCGCCTGGCCCTGCTCGGCATTGACTGGGGGCGCACGCGCGCGGTCAGCGGCAAGAGCGGCAGCTTCCATGAGAAATGGGTGCTGGCGTGGGAGCCGGATTTCGAGGTGCGGCTGATCGAGGCCAATGTCTGGGGCGCCACGGTGGAAGCGGCCTGCAACGCCAAGCTGGTGCAGCTGGCGCGCCAGGCCACGCGCCTGGCCGAAGTGACCGGCCTGGCCGAAAACATGCTGCTGGCCGATGCGCGCCACGCCGTGCCGGCGGTGATGGCGCGCATGCAGGAGCTGGCCGCCGGCACCCATGAAGCGGGCGCCCTGATGGAAGCGCTGGCGCCGCTGGCCAATGTGCTGCGCTATGGCAGCACGCGCGCCACGGACAGCGCCAGCGTGGCGCAGGTGCTGGACGGCCTGGTGCAGCGCGCCTGCATCGCCCTGCCGCTGGCGGCGCGCGGCATCAACGAGGAAGCGGCGCAGGTGCTGCTGCGCCAGCTGCTGCAGGCCGACCAGGCCATTAACCTGCTGCAGCGCGCGGGGCACCAGGCCGCGTGGCTGGAGGCTTTGGAACTGTGCGCGCGCGGCCAGGCGCACGCGCTGGTGGCCGGACGTGCGGTGCGCATCCTGCTGGAGAGCGGGCACTGGCCGGTGGAGGCGGTGGCGCAAGCGCTGTCGCTGGCCTGCACCAATCCGGTCCAACCGCTGGCCAGCGCCGAATGGCTGGAAGGGTTCCTGCGCGGCAGCGGCCTGCTGCTGGTGGTGAACGATCAGCTATGGCACATCCTGCAGGCATGGGTGGCCAGCCTGCCGGGGGATACCTTTGTCGAGCTGCTGCCGCTGCTGCGCCGCACCTTTTCCACCTTCGAGGCGGCGGAGCGGCGCCAGCTCGGACAGCGGGTGGCAAGCGGCACGCTGGCGCTGGCGCCTGCGGTGGCCGGCGCCGGCACCGACGAAGCACGTGCCAGCCTGGTGCTGCCGGTATTGGCGGCCTTGCTGGGCCAACTGGAAACGAACGGGGAGAACGTATGAGCGGCGCACCATGCACGCAGCAGGAACTGGAACGGCGCTGGCGCCTGATGCTGGGCAGCGAGGCGGACAACCTGCCGCTGGCGCCGCAGGACGCGGCGCTGGAGCGCACCCTGGAGTCGCTGTACGAGCCGGGCGAGCGGCGCGGCGGCCTGCAGGGATCGGCGCCCAACGTGGCGCGCTGGCTGGGCGACATCCGCGAGTATTTCCCCAGCAGCGTGGTGCAGCTGATGCAGAAGGATGCGATGCAGCGCCTGGGCCTGCAGCAGATGCTGCTCGAACCGGAAATGCTGCGCAGCGTGCAGCCGGACGTGCACCTGGTGGCCACCATGCTGTCGCTGAACCGCCTGATGCCGTCCAGGACGCGCGAGACGGCGCGCCAGGTGGTGCGCCAGGTGGTGCAGGAACTGGAGCGCAAGCTGGCCAACCCCATGCGCCAGGCGGTCGCGGGCAGCCTGAACCGGGCCGCGCGCAACACCCGGCCGCGCCACAATGAGATCGACTGGCTGCGCACCATCCGCGCCAACCTGCGCCACTACCAGGCCGACTACCACACCATCGTGCCGGAGCGCCGCATCGGCTTCGCGCGCAAGACGCAGAGCCTGCGCGATATCGTGCTGTGCATCGACCAGAGCGGCTCGATGGCGCCCTCCGTGGTGTATGCCAGCATTTTCGCGGCGGTGCTGGCGACGATCAAGGCCGTCAGCACGCAGGTGGTGGTGTTCGATACGGCGGTGGTCGACCTGACTTCCTTGCTCAGCGACCCGGTGGAAGTGCTGTTCGGCACCCAGCTGGGCGGCGGTACGGATATCAACCGCGCGCTTGCCTACTGCGAGACGCTGGTGCAGCGGCCGCAGGACACGATCTTTGTCCTGATCAGCGACCTGTATGAAGGCGGCAATGCGGCGCAAATGCTGGCGCGGGCGCGCAGCATGGCGGCCAGCGGCATGCAGATGGTCTGCCTGCTGGCCCTGGACGACCACGGCGCGCCGAGTTTCGACCGGCAGCACGCGGCGCAGTTGGCGGACATGGGGATTCCCTGCTTTGCCTGTACGCCGGATAAATTCCCGGACTTGATGGCGGCCGCCATCCGCAAGCAGGATATGGCCGCCTGGGCCGCGCAACAGGATATCGCTGTCGCGGGCTAGGCGGCCGGCGCCGCGTTAGCGGCGGTAGGGATTGTCCGGCCGGTGGTCGTGGCGGTTCGGGATGCCGTCGCCATCGCGGTCGCGGTCGCGGTGGTTGGGCACACCGTCGTTGTCGCGGTCACGGTCGTAGCGGTCCGGCACACCATCGCGGTCACGGTCGCGGTAGCGGTCGCGGTCATAGCGGTGGCCGTCGCGATAGTAGCCGTGCTGCGGCTCGCGGTAGTAGTAGCTTGGGCTTTGCACGTAATGCGGACGGTTGTCATAGACCCGCCAGCCGCCTTCGCGCCATCCCCAGCCATTGTCGACGCGCACCCATTCGGACGGGTAGTAGCGGTAGCCGGGACGTTCGCGCAGCCAGTGGCCGGCGACCCAGGCGTGGCGGTGGCCGTCCCAGCGCCAGTAGCCGGGCGCCCACACGTAGCCGTGGCGCGGCGGCGGCAGGCTTTCGAAACGCGGTGGCGGCGGGGCGTTGCCGATGACCAGGCTGAAATCCACCTGGGCGAGGGCAGTACCTGGTACGACGGCGGCCGCACCAAGTGCCAGGGCGGCCGCAAAGATGAGTTTCGATTTGAGCATGGCGTATCTCCGGTTGGTGTTGCGCTGACTTCAATATAGCAAGCGCACGATTGCCGGGATAAGCCTGATTCAGTTTCTTACAATTGCCCGCTCGGGGTAACAATTGTTCAAATATTGCCCGGCTGGCTGGCTTGGCGCTCTTCCGCCAGCGACGCCTGCTTCTCGGCTGCGCTCATGCGTTTCGCTGCGACCACCACGACCGGCACCGCCTCGCTGGCGGCCGGCTGTGCGGCAGCCGCGTAAGTGGCGGGAGCCTTGACTGCGTCGGCGCCGTCGAATACATAGTTGGCAGCGCAGGCCAGGCCGATGATTGCGATGAACAGGGCTTCAAAGTTACGCAGGGCTTTCATGATGTTCTCCGGTTTGCGGATCGTCCACATCAGGACTATCCATGAGCACACTGTATCCAGGCGGCTGGCCGGCCGCCACGGGCATGCGACAAGCTGTCCAAAACGCGGGGCGAAATGCAGAAATCGCGGATTTTCCGCCGCCCCCCGCTAAGGCCGGATATGCAAACCCTACTTTCCCGACTATCGGCCTGGCGGCGCGACCGCCGGCGGCAGCGTAACCTGCGCCGCGCGGCCGCGCGCCCGTCTATGGCGGCGCTGGCCCTGGTGCTGGCGGCGGCCGGGGTGGCGCTGGCGGCGGGGGCGGTGCTGTGGCGCCACGCCAGGGACCTGGCACGCGAGGGCGAGGCTGGGCCGGCGTCCCGGGTGGCTGCGCTGCAGGCTGTGGCGCCAGGTTTGCGTTTCGAGGTGCCGGAAGCGCCGGGGGGAAGCTTGCGCGCCGTTGCAGGCGGCAAGCTGCTGGTGGTCAGTGGCTTGCACGGCGGCCCGGTGGTGCGCGTCGACTTGTGCGCCCGGCCGCTGCCGCTGCAGGTGGGCTACCAGTTCCCGGAAGTGCCGGGGGAGCCGGCGCTGCGGCAGGCCTTGCTGGCGGAGGAGGGCAGCAAGATCCCCGCCATGACCATCGCCGCCAGCGGCGATACGCTGCGGGTGCGCTGGCGCGAGCGCGGGGCTCCGGCCGAGTGGGTCGGCGATGCGCCGGGCGCCGCCCTGCGTACGCTGGGCTGGCTGCTGTGGCGCGATGGCGCGCTGCGCGTCGAGCGGCATGAAAGGCGAGGCTGCGCGTTGGGCGAAATGGTGGTCCAGGCGTTTTTCAGGGGGGGCGCGGATGGCCACGCGGCCGGCCCGGCCGACCCGGCCGATCCGGCCGCGATGCCGGCGCACGTCGTTGCCTTCCCGCTTGCCGGGGCGCCGGTCGCCCTGCGCCTGCGTCCCGGGCACTATGAGGTGCCGGCAAATGCGGTGGCGCCACGCGAGGATGAAGTGCTGTTCAAGCGCTTGCTGGCGCGCGGCCTGCTGCGCCTGGGAGGCGACGGGCTGCTTGAACTGGCCCCGCCAGACCTTGCGCAATGGCTGTCCGCCCCGGCAGGACAACGTGCCGCCGAATTGCCTGGCTGGAGCGGGCTGGAGCCGGACGACAGCATGCGCAAGCTGCTGCTGCGCCTTTACCGGCAAGCCGACGGCGAGTATGTGCGGCGCCAGGTAGACCTGTTCAACAGCGAACGGCGCCTGCTGGCCTGGCGTCTGCGCGCCGATCTGGGTGCCCCGGCCGCTTCGGTGTCGCTGCGGGCGCCCGGCGGCGCGGAGTTGCCGCAGTCGGCGGAGATGCCGGCGCTGGCCGTGCGCCTGTTCGCCGACCTCCCGGCCGGCTGGCAGGCATGGCAGCGGGCCGCCCATTGGACGGGGCGCGGCCAGGCCACGCTGGTGGTCCGGCTGGCGCAGCCCGCACGCGGCACGGAGCGCATCGAACTGCTGCTGGCGGGCCATGCGGAGCGCGCCGCGCCTGCGCTGGGTGCCGCGCTGCACGCTGTGGACGCATGTAGCGGCAGCGCCTGCGGCACGGCTGCGGATGTCCAGGCGATTACGCTGCGACCGGCTGCCGGTGCCACACGCATTGAATTGCCGGTGCGCGCGCTGGACGTAGCGGGCGCCCAGCATCCGGGCGACCAGGCCTATCGCCATATACGCCTGGCTGGCGGGGTGCCGGCGTGGCAGCCGGTGCCGGCTGCGGCGTACGCCGGCGGCATGCGGGGGGGCGGTGCGCAGGGGCGCGATGCGGCGGGTATCCAGATCGCGGACCGCGATGGCATCGCACTGTGGGATGGCGGCGAAGCCACGCCGGCGGCGCGCAGTGCGGGGCTGGCGACGCTGCTCGGCATTGGTCCGGCCCATACGGCCAGTCTGTCCGGCATGCTGGCACGGGCCGCGCAACTGGATGGCGGCACCCGTGCGGCGCGCCTGACCATCTCGCTGCCGCTGCAGGCCCTGGGCCAGGCCATCCTGGAATGCCAGGGCATGCGCGGCGGCCGCTGGAACGGCAAGGGCTGCGAGGGCGGCGGCGCGGCGCCCGCGAATCGCCGCGCCGGCCTGGTGCTGCTGGACGCCGGCAATGGCGACATCCTGCTGGCGGCCGGCGTGGGCGGCCCCGAGGTCACGCCTGGCAACTGGCGCGAAGCGCGCGACTTCGACCGCGCCAACCCGGCCCGCAGCCCCCTGCGCCTGCCGGCCTGGCAGCACGATGGCGGCGCCCATAACAGCCCCGGTTCGGCCTTCAAGATCATCAGCGCGCTTGGACTGGAGATGGCGGCGCGCCACGACCGCGTGCTGGACGGCCTGCTGGGCGGCATGCCGCTGCAGGACATCGACCTGCTTGCCCGCCAGCGCGGCTACGCTTTCCGCACCGATGCGCCAGTCTATCCCACGGTGACCACGGCGGCCCACGTCACCAACTACCGCGAGCAAAGCCTGGCACGGCGCGCCGAATCCGGCCGACTCGGCCTGGCGCAGGCGATGACCTACAGCGTCAACACCTGGTTCGCATGGGGCGCGGAACTAAGCGACCGCACCTTGCAGGGCAGGCCGGACGGCGGTGCGCCCGGCCTGCGCGCGCTGGAGGACAGGGCGCTGGCCGCGCAGCGCCCGATCGCCGACGCGGCGCGCCTGCTCGGTTTCGGCGCACCGATGCGGCTGGACGGCGGCTTGCTCCCGGCCGGCTTCGCGTGGCAAAGCTATGACGCGCTGCAAACCAGCGCCGCCCGCATCGACCCGATCGACAGCCGCCACGAACTGCGCCAAATGGCAATCGGCCTGCGCATGCAGGCCACTCCCTTGCAGATGGCGGCGGCGGCGGCGGCGATCGGTTCCGGCCAGCAGCGCACACCGCGCCTGCTGGCGGCGCTCGGCGCACACAGCGTCCAGGATGCGGAGGGGATGCCCTTGCCGGCCAGGCTTGACCGCATCCGCCTTGGCATGAAGGGTGTGGTCGACAGTGGCACGGCGGCGGCGGCCTTCAGCGGCCCGGCCCTGGCGCAACTGCGGCGCGGCCTGTATGGCAAGACCGGCACCGCCCCGGTCAGCGAGGATGACGGCACGGTGTGGTTCGTCGGCTGGCTGGAGCCGGGCAGCCTGCCCGGCCAGAAGCAGCGCCTGGCGTTCGCCGCCTACGTCAGCCACTCGCAGCTGACCGGCGGCGCCCACGCGGCGCCCATCGTCGCGGCGCTGCTTAAAACGCTGGCAGGGCAGAACGGGGAACAGAAGGGAAATCCTCCTTCAGTCGCGGCGAATGGTTGGGTTGCGTCTATGCCATGATAAGGAGGCGTGCATTGGGCACGCGACAATGTTGACAGGATAGTATGCGGCTGCCAGGAACCCGCTACCAGGAACACGGCTGGGAGCAAGTACGCAAGTTGTTGGGCCACTGCTCGCTGCAGGCGTTCCGGCAGTGCGATGCGCACCTTTTGCTGGACCTGTCGCGCGCGGGCGAATCGCTCGAGTGGTATGGCGCCGTCACCGGCCGCCTGCTGCGCGAGCACGCGCGCCGGGCGCGCGGCGAGGCGCCCGGCAATTCCTATGGCGACAGCGCGGCGGAGCTGGCCCTGGCCCTGTTGTATGAATTGCAGGCCCAGCCCGCCGACTGGGCGGCCTTCCTGGCGGCCCTGGCTGCCGAGCATGCGCGCAGCGGGGCTTTCTGGCTGGAGGAGAGCGGGCAGGGCATGCTGCGCAAGAAGGTCAACGATATGTTTGCGGTGTTGCGCGACAAGGTCGATAGCGATAACTACATGGTCGCGACGGGCCTGCCTTGTTCGCCCAACAAAATCTACACCTATCGCATGCTCGATACCGCCTACCGCGAGATTGCGCAGCTGTTTGCCAACTGGGAGCACAATGCAGTGCAGGTGGGTGCCATCCTGGGGCGCGAGCTGCAGGGCTTCCCGATCGAGGTGCGGCAGATGCGGTCCATCGCCGATTGCCGGGCCGAATGGCTGATACGCTGGAGCGAGACGCTGGAAGCCTTTGGCGGCGCGCCCGGTCCGCTGCACACGCGTTCCAAGCGCTTTGCCAGCATGAAAAACAACCCGGCACGGATTGCCGCCATGCTGCGCGAGATCGGCGATTACGAGGAGCTGTCTGCCAACCAGGATGGCGACTGGCAGCTGGACGAGGCGGAGTCCTTGTCCTGGCTGGAGGACCTGTGGCGCGTGGCGGAGGAGGCGGAAGAGGGGGAAGATGCGGGGGAGGCCGAAGTTTCCCTTTCCCCCCGCAAGGCGGAACTGGCGGCATTGCAGGCTGAGGCGCTGCCGATTCGGCTGGCGGTGTTCCAGTCCCTGCTTGGGCCGGCGGACGACAGCTATCCCGAGGAATGGCTGGAGCCGGAGACCGGCGAACTGCCGCCGATGACGCGGCTGGCTGAAATGGCGGGCATTTCGGTACCGACGCTGCGTAAGCGGCGCAATGATTTGATAGACAGGCTGAATGCTGGACTGGGGGTGGCAAGTGAACAACTCAACTGAACGCAAGCTGCAGGAAGCGCTGCTGCTGCGCAGCCGCCCCGGTGACGATGGGCTGGTGCTGGCGGACGGCGTGCTGCGGGCGGCGCTGGATGGCAGCCAGCCGCTGACCGCCGCCCAGCTGTCGGCCTTGCAGGCATCGCCGCTGACGTTGCGCCGCTTCCGCCACCTGGCGCTGGAGCGCAAGCGCGCGCAGGCGGCGTTCGGCTGGCAGGGCAGCCGGGGCATGCTGCGCGCGGCGTCCTCCGCCACCGAGCTGGCCGTGCTGGTCACCGACGACGGCTGCTGGTCGCTGCATTTTGTGCCGCAAGGCGAGGGCTGGCAGGTGATCCTGAAACTGGAGGCGGGAGCCGGCTTCGCTGCGCAGCTGCTGGCGCGCCGGCCGCTGCTGCGCGTGACAGACGGCGGCGGGGCCGTGCTGTTGCAGGGCAGGCTCGATGCGGATGGCGAGTGCGAACGCGCCTGGCCCTTCGAGCAGGCGCCCGAGGCGCACTTCCAGGCCCATGGCGCGGTATTTGCGGTGGAACCGCTTGGGCCTTGAATGATGGGATTCCTGGCGCGCATGCGTGGCAAGGCTGCGCACGATCTGGCCGTTGACCGTGGCGCGGTCGACGGCCTTGGCACGTCTGCGCTGGCGGTGCGCCTGGACGGCGCCGGCGCGCTGCCGGCGCGCGCTGTGCGGCTGGAGGCGGCCGACGGCCTGGCCTGGGCGGTGCATGCGGCGCCGCTGCGCTGTTCCATCACGCCGTTCGCTGCGGCGCCGGAGCTTGGGTTGCGGATGGATTACTGCTTTGATCCTTCGGGGGATCGGCAGAGGTTTGCCTTGCTGCTGGCGGCGGAGGCGGAGGCGGATGGTGCGCTGACCACTGGCGCCGTTGCCGCCGCGCTGCAGGAGGCGGTGCAGGATGCCTTGCAGGGTGGCACGCTGGATCTGCCGCCATGCACGTCGGACGAGGAATGGCACGCGTTCCGCGCCGGGCTGAATGAACTGGTCTATACGCGCTTTGGGCTCGTGGTGGAGGATTGCGTGCCGGTGGACCTTCACCCGGCTATAGACTTCGCAGCGCAGCTCTCGGCCGCCAGCGCCGCCGCACCCGCGTCCGCACCCGCACATGCGCCCGCTCCCGCTCCCGCACCCGCGGTGGATGCGGGCAGGGATAGCGTTGCGCTGGATTGGTTAAGCATGGCGGACATGCCCTGGCACGGCCGCCGCGCCGCCGC
>NZ_JAYSCO010000025.1:45359-71685 GCF_041914865.1 Pseudoduganella sp.
GGGTTGGGGTGGGGGTTGTTGGGTTCGGCTGGGCGCACGGCCCGGGCCCCGGCCCCGGCCCCCCCGCCGGGGGGGGGGGGGGCGCGGCCGGGGGCGACCCGTCGAAAGCCGATGCCGCCGCGCTGCGCCGCCTGTTCCTCGAGCTGCCCGCGCTGGCGGCCGGCCTGCGCGCCTTGCCGATGAAGGAGGGCGACGGCAGCTTCGCGCCCTTGCAGGACACCCTGCGCCGCCTCAAGCTGGCGGCGCTGAGCGCCAGCACCATGCCAGCCCTGACCCACGCCGCGCCCGGCCAGCGCCTGCCAGCGCAGGTGCAGCAGCTGCGCGCCATGCACGCCCAGTCCGCGCAGGCTGCGCTGGACGAAGGCTGGGCGCTGCTGGCAGCCATGCGCTGCGGCCTGGACCCCGCGCGCCTGGACGAAACGGACCGCATGCTCTCTAACCTTGAATACAGCCTGGCCCAGCGCCGCGCCATACAGCCATGAACGCCGCACCGCACGACAGCAGCGCCGAATGCCGCACCATCCTCGCCGATGGCCGCCTGGCCACGGTCAGCGCCACGCGCCGCCCGCGCGGCAACCGGGCCGAGGTCAAATGCGTGGTGCCCGGCGCACCGGCCCTGGGCGAAGCGATGCAGGCCGCCGTGCGCCTGGCGCGCCTGACCGAACCGAGCTTCGACAGCCGCGACCAGGTCGTCCTCGGCATCGACGCCACGCCGGCGGCGGAAGACCGCAACTGGGAACTGGCCGCCGTCCTGGCGGACCGCATGGTGCGCGGCGTATGGCGCCCGTCAACCACATCGCCGGTGGCCGCCGGCTGGTCCGACAACTGGCAGCAGGGTGACGTTTGCGGCGACCCGGCGCAGGCCTGGCCGCTGCTGCTCGCCCATACCGGCGCCGAGCCGGCCGCCGGCACGGCCTGGCTAGGCGCACTTGCAGGCAGCGTGGCCAGCGCGGGCAGCCAGCCGTGGGCGCCGCACGCCATCAGCCACCTCGGCGAACTGACCGGCCACGCCCATCCGCGCGCCGGCATTGCGAGCGCGCGCGCCTGGTTCCCGCTGCACAGCGGCGGCATCAACGATACGCTGGCGTGGGTGGAAGTCAGCATCCGTCCGCTGCCCGCCGGTGAAGCGCACGAGGAGGAAACGACCATCGCCGCGCCCGGGCTCGACCTCGCGCTGCAGCAGTCGGTGCGCCAGACCCTGTCCGGCGCGCGCCATTTCGACGGGAAAGGGCAGGGCCGCTGGAAGACCGCCGTGCGCTTCGGCCAGGACCGACTGCATGGCGAGTCCTGGCAGTTCGCCCTGGTCATGGCCGACCGCCTGGCGCGCGGCCGCGAATTCGTGCCGCGCGGCCGCGTCATCGCCACCGGCAGTTCGAATGCCTGGCACGCTGGCCGCGTCGAGGCGGTGGAGGGGCTGCAGCCCAAGCTGGCGCTGATCCTGGACCAGGCTCGCGCCGGCGACCGCGTGCTGCTGCCCCAGGCATGGCAAGCGGCGGTGCCGCCCGGCTACCGTGCCGCACTGCGCAGCAAAGGCGCCTCGCTCGCTTGCGTGGAAAAGCTGGGATGGATATGAATCGTGCGCAAAGCGGCAACAGGTTGCCTTTGCTACAATCAGCTAGCGCTGGGACAAACAAGGAGTAGGAAATGTTCAAGATGTTTGGTTTGGGCGGCGTCAAGTGCCCGCGCTGCGAGCACCGCAACGGCGACACATCGGGCTACTGCAACCAGTGCGGCCTGACGCTGGGCGCGCCGCGCAGCGAACCTGTGCTGCGCGATAACCGCTGGATCCCCGCCAACGACGAGCTGGCGGTGTATTTCGGCGTGCGCCAGCTGTCCGGCATCTTCACCAAGACCCTGCGCGTGCCGGCCACCACGCGCGCCTACATCCTGCAGGGCGGGCAGGCCACGGAAGTGCCGCAAGGCGAATACGAGCTGGAAGGCTTCTTCACGCGCCTGAACAACCTGCTGCGCGACCAGCACGGCGAAATCCTGATCACGCGCACCACGCCGCTGCCGGTGGAGTTCAATTTTACCGACTTGCATACCGCAGAGTTCCTGAAGCTGGCGGCGCGTTTTACTGTCGGGCTGCAGGTGGAAAACGTACCCGCCTTCGCCCAGCATTTCATGACCGTTCCCGGCACCGTCACAACGCTGCAGCTGCACGACCTGCTGGCGCCCTCGGTGCGCCAGGTGGCCGCCGAGTTCCTGGGCGGCCGCGCCATCCGCGACATGGCCAATACCTCGGCCTTGCGCGAACAGCTCAACGAGCGCCTGCACAGCGCGCTGCGCCAGCGCCTGGCCGAATTCGGCCTGGCGGCGGTGCAGGTCGAAACGCTGGCCTTGCGCCATGATAAGTACGACAACAACCGCGAGCGCGTCGGCAGCCTGTTCCTGGTCGCCGATGAGCGCCAGCTGCAACTGGAGCACGTCAAGCAGCTCGACCAGTTGTACGACGAAGAGGAATGGCAGGCGATCTGGCGCCAGGAGCAGAAAATGCGCAGCGACTACCGCCGCGCCGAGCTGAAACAGGAAGCCGAGGAGCAGATGCTGGCAATCCGCGCGCGCGAAATCGACCTGTACGGCCGCATCCTGGAAGCCAAGACCCGCAAGCAGGCCTTCGAGCGCGGCGCTGGTGCCGCGCTGGCGGACCTGGAGCACGAACTGGCGCGCCGCAAATCGCTGCAGGTGGGCGAAGCGGCCGAATGGGACCAGGTACGCCACCTGGCGCAGATCAAGATGCGCACCGAGATGGAACTGGCGCAGCAGGCCGGCATGGAAGAGAAGGCCCTGGCGCGCCAGCGCTTCTCGCACCTGCTGTACCAGCAGCAGCTGCAGCACCGCATCCAGTCGGCACTGGCGATCGAGGATGAAGAGTATCGCCGCAAGCAGCTGCAGATGCTGCGCCAGGCGGAAACGGAAGCGAAGCAGCGCGAACAGGAAATCGAAGCCGAGCACCACCGCGCGCGCTTCCAGGGCATTGCGCTGGCCAACGCCGCCCGCCACCGCGAAGCGGAGCGCATCCACGAATGGGAGGAGCAGGAGCACCTTGCGCGCAAACGCGAGATGGCGCGCGGCGAAGAAGCGAAGGACGCCGGCGCCAGCGTGCACGTGGCCGAGATCACCGCCCGCCTGGATGAACTGAAACGCAGCGGCGCCACCGCCGAAGCCATCGCCCAGCACGAAAAGCTGTTGCGCACCGTGGAGGCGGATGGCCTGCACCAGCGCCAGGCGCAAGCTCTGGCCCAGCAAGCCATGCTGGACCAGGTGGCGGTCGAAGAGCAGCGCCTGCAGCTGAAGCTGCGCGACCAGGAAGCGCACTGGCAGCAGGCGCTGAAGAAAATGGAGGTCGAGCGCGAGGAACGCTTCAACCGTTGGAAGATCGAATATGAAAGCATGGTCTCGCAACAGGAACATGCCGCCGCCATGGCCCGTATCGACATCGAACGGCTGGAATCGATCGGCCGCATGAGCGATACGGCCAAGATCGCGCTGGCCGCCACGCCCAATGCCGAAGCCTTGTCGCGCCTGATGCGCCAGCAAACCCAGGCCGGCATGTCGCCCGAACAGCTGCAGGCGCTGGCCGGCGTGGTGGCGGCCGAGAACAGCATCAGCGCGGCGGAGGCCATGCGCCTGGCGCGCAGCGAGGTACAGGATGAACGGGCCTACCGCGACAGCAGCGGCGACAAGGAGCGCCAGCACCAGCTGGACCTGCTGCGCACCCAGGGCGCGCGCGCAGTGCCGGCACCGGCGCCGGCGCCGGCCATTACGCCGGACGAGCCGCGCCGCTGCCCGAATGGCCACAGCGTCCCCGGCGCCGCCCGGTTTTGCCCGGAATGCGGCACGCAGATAGCGAGGTAAAGCAAGACAAAAGATGCAGACAGCAAGAGACAAGATTCGCGAACTGCGTGCACTGCACGACGACGGCCTGTTAAGCCTGCAAGAGTTCGACCGGCGCAAGAACGCTATCCTGGATGCCGAGTACGCGCCCCCGGGAGGCAGCGCGCCGCCCGTTGCCGCCAGCGTGCGGGCAGGCACCGAACTTGGCCTGATGGCCGGCCAGGAGATCGGCCCGCACAACCGGCGCTACCGGCTCGAACGCCTGATCGGCATGGGCGGCATGGGCCAGGTGTGGCAAGCGACCGACCTGGCCACGCATGCGGAGTTGGGCCACAGCGCCGTGGTGGCGCTGAAGATCCTGCCGCCCCAGCTGACGCAAAGCCCGGCCCACGCCAAGCTGCTGATCGAAGAAGCGACCCAGGCGCGCCGCCTGGCGCACGACAATATCGTGCGCGTCTATGAATGGGCGCAGGACCCGGCCACCTCCAGCTATTTCATCATCATGGAATGCCTGGAAGGACAGGACCTGGACGCCTGGCTGGCCGAGCATGGCAAGGCCACCCCGGCCCAGGTCGAGCGCATGCTGCGCCCGGTGGCCGATGCGCTGCAATACGCCTGGGACAAGCACCGCCTGGTGCACCGCGACCTGAAGCCCGGGAATGTGTTCCTGACCAAGGCCGGCGAAATCAAGTTGCTGGACTTCGGCATCGCGTCGCGCGCGCGCAGCACCGGCACCGACCTGGGCATGGCCATTCCCAACGCCGGCACCGCCGGTTACCGGGCGCCGGAATCGGGCACCAGCCAGGGCGTGCCGCGCCCGCAGCTGGACGTGTACGCCGTCGCCGTCATGGTCTACCAGCTGCTGGAGGGCCGACTGCCGTTCGAATGTCCCGCGACAGCCCTGCTGGAGCCGGCGCCGCCCGCGGCGCTCACCGCCCAGCAATGGCAGGTGCTGAAACGCGGCCTCTCCATGCGCCCCGAGGACCGCCAGCCGTCGGCGGCAGCCTTGCTGGATGCCTTGCAGGAAGCGGGCGAACCCGGCCCCGAAGAACAGGCAGCGCGCGAGGCGGCACGCAGCGCGGAGCGGGCGGCAACGGAACAGCGCGAGAAGGAGGCACGCGCCGCGCGCGAAGCCCAGTCCCGCGCCGACGCCCAGGCGCGCGCCGAGGAGGCCGAGCGTCGCCGCCTGCAGGAGGCGGAACTGGCGGCGCGGCGCAAAGCCGATGCCCTGGCCGCCGCGCAGGAAAAGGCGCGCCAGGACCAGCTGCGGCGCGAGCAGGAAAAGCAGCGCAAGCAGCAGGCGGAGCAGGAAGCGCGCGAACGCAAGGAGCGCCTGCGCCAGCAGCTTATCGCGCGGCGCGATGCCGACGCGCTGAAGGCGCGTCAGGCCGAGGAAGAACGCCAGCGCAAGCTGGCCCAGCTCAAGGCGGAAGCAGCCTACCGCGCCGAGCAGGAGCGCCACCGCAAGGAGCAGGCCGCGCGCAAGGCGGCCGAACTGGCGGCGCTGCTGCCATCCGCCAGCAGCCCGGTGGCCGATGCGGAGGGCGTGCTGCGCGACCGCTTCCTCGATGGCAGCGGCGTCGGTCCCGACCTGGTGCTGATCCCCACCGGCCGCTTCCAGATGGGGTCGACCGAGTACGAGCATTCGATTGCGGTGAAGGCGGGCGCGCAGAAAGCCTGGCTCGACCGCGAGCTGCCGGCGCACTGGGTCGGCATCGAACAGTCCTTTGCGCTGGGGCGCTACCCGGTCACGGTCGGCGAATGGCGCACCTTCGTGCAGGCCACCGGCTGGGAATCGAAGCTCGATGTGGACTGGCAGGCGCCCGGCTTCAAACAGGACGAGCGGCACCCGGTGGTGTGCGTCACCTGGCACGATGCCCAGCTTTACCTGCAGTGGCTGGGCGAAAAGACCGGCCAGCTGTATCGCCTGCCGAGCGAATCGGAATGGGAGTACGCCTGCCGCGCCGGCACCCGCAGCGCCTTCAGTTTCGGCGACGAGATCACGCCCGAACACGCCAACTACGACGGCCATTTCACCTACAACAACGGGCCGAAAGGCAGCAGCCATGGCGGCACCACGCGCGTCGGCAGCTACCAGCCCAACCCCTGGGGCCTGTTCGACATGCACGGCAATGTGTGGGAATGGACGCAGGACACCATGCACGAAAACTACCTTGGCGCCCCGGTCGACGGCAGCGCCTGGGAGCAGGGCGGCGACCAGGCGCGCCGCATCCTGCGCGGCGGCGCGTGGCTGTACCAGCCGCGCTATCTGAGGGCAGCGCTGCGCAACGGTTACTCGGCCCTGCTGGCAAATGACGTGGTGGGCTTCCGCGTGGCGCGCAAACTGGTGTAAATTGCGCTATGTCTTAACCATCAGGAACCATGATGACTGTAAAAGTAGTCCGCGACCAATCGCTCCCAATGCGCCACATCCTGCATGTGCGCGACCATATCGTTTCCGTTGATGGCACGGTCGAAGAGGGCGGCAACGACGCCGGCCCGTCGCCGCACGACCTGTACGACGCCGCGGTCAGCGCGTGCAAGGCGCTCACCGTGGTCTGGTACGCGCGCCGCAAAGGCATTCCGGTCGAGGATGTGCAAGTCACCACCGAGCGCGATGCCAGCGAGGAGCGCAAGGGTGTCTACCGCCTGGCCGCCACGCTGCACCTGAGCGGCGCGCTGAGCGACGAACAGCGTGAGGAACTGCTGGCCATCGCGCAAAAGTGCCCGGTGCACAAGCTGATGACCGCCGTCACCACCGAGATCACCACCCAGCTGGGATAACCATGACAATCGCGCATCTCCTGAAAGGCCATGAGAAGGACCTGGGCGGCGGCTTCATCGTGCGCCGCTACCTGCCGGCCGCGGTCAAGCAGGCTGTGGGTCCCTTCATCTTCTTCGACCATTTCGGCCCGGTCGATGTCCCGGCCAACGCCGACCATGACGTGCGGCCGCACCCGCACATCGGCCTGTCCACCGTGACCTACCTGTTCGAAGGGGCGATGGAGCACCGCGACAGCCTGGGCACCTTCCAGCGCATCGAACCGGGCGCCATCAACCTGATGACGGCCGGGCGCGGCATCGTGCATTCGGAACGCACGCCGAAAGAACTGGTCGGCGTGCCGCACCGCACGCACGGCTTGCAGCTGTGGTGCGCGCTGCCCAAGGCGCACGAGGAAGACGAGCCGTCCTTCCAGCACACGCCCGCCAGCGCCATTCCGGAGCTGGAGGTGGACGGCGCCAAGGTGCGGGTGCTGATCGGCTCCGCTTTCGGCCAGACTTCGCCGGTCAAAGCGTTCAGCCACACCCTGTACCTGGACGTGAGCCTGCAGGCCGGCCAGCAGCTGGCCCTGACCGGCCTGCCGCCCGAAGCGGCGGTCTATCCGGTCAGCGGCGCGCTCGAGATCGACGGCGCGCCGGTGCCGCAGCACATGATGGCGCTGCTCGACACTTCGGCGTCGCAGCGTGTGACGGCGCAGACCGACGCGCAGTTCGTCATCATCGGCGGCGACGCGCTGGATGGACACCGCTTCCTGTTCTGGAACTTTGTCTCGTCGAGTAAAGAGCGCCTGCTGCAGGCGGCGGATGACTGGGAGGCGCAACGCTTCCCGCAAGTGCCCGGCGAAACGGAATTCATTCCCTTGCCGAAAAAGCCTGCGGCTTAAGCGGTAGCGTGGGCGGCGACCGTGCTGTGCGCGGTCGTCCCGCTACGGATGATCCAGTGTTCCGGATACGGATCGCTGGCAAAGCGCGTATGCGCCGGGACGCGGCTCAGCTTCTCCTGCTTGGGCGTGGGCGCCAGCGCGGTTTCCTTGCCGGTCAGCTGGTCGATATGCCAGAAGCCGCCCTCGTGGTGCATCAGCAGGGGCAGGGTGGATGCCGCCGGCAGCGCATGGTGGCGCGGCACCGGATAGCCGGGATGGGTGTCGCGCGCCAGCAGCACGAAGCATTCGGCGCGCGCGCCATGGTCGATGCGGTGCAGGATCACGCCGTGTGGCATGACCGCGCTTACTTCCAGCAGCACGATGCCCTTGATGCTGGCGCTCATTTCGATCTTCATGCCGGTGCGCAGCGCTACCGGCTTGTTCTTGCCGGGCCACACGCCATCCAGCAGCAGGCCGTAGCGCGACACATCCTCGATTTCAAAACCGTGCTTGCCGCGCCGGATCACGGCGTGGCGGCCCGACAGGCGGCGCGTCAGGCCGTCCGTGTCCGGGCCGTCGGCGCAGAAATGCTGCAGCAGGGCGTCGGCTTCCGGATCGACCAGTTCAAAGCGGCCCAGGCAGATTTCATCCTGCGCGAACAGGCGGATATGGCGGCAGGCGCCGCCCTCCGGCGCCGCATTGATGAAACTCGCCGCCAGCGTGGGGTGCGGGTGGGTCGGGCCGCTGCGCGGCTGCTCGATCTCGATCAGGTCCTCGTCCCAGGCGATGGTGGAATAGCCGACGTCCACCTTGCCCGGCGGCGCGCCGAGGTCGAGGTGGGCGATGCCGGCATTGCGCGCGGTAACGTCGATATCCATGGTGTTGCCGCCCTGGGCGGAAACGCGCGCGATCGCCGCGTCGTCCGCCATCACCCGCACATTCTTGTGGGTGCTGAGGAAGGTGCGGTGGATTTCATTCAGGCTGGCGTCGATGCGCGGCACCAGGATGACAAATGTGCATTCCCACTGGCGCTGCGCCTGTTCGCCCCTGGAGACGATGTCGGCATGGATCTGGTACTGGCCGTGCTCCTTGCCGCGCGATGAGAATTCGACGAACACCGGGCGCCAGTCGCCATGCACGGAGCGGATGAACTGCTGCTGCAGCGCGCCGTGCGGGATCAGTTCCGAGCGCAGGCGGATGGACAGCTGCGGCGCGCAATCCTGCGGCATGCCGCGCAGCTCCATCTTCAGCGACTGGCGGCCGCCCGCCGCGCGCGGGTCAAACCCGCTGATATGCAGTTGTGGATGGACCCGTGCCGGTGCGGTATAGCTGCTGGCCGCCGCCGGCGCCTGCGGGCCGCCGCGTGCGTTGCGCATGGCGCTGAGCAGCCCGAAACTGCCGCCTTCCCCAGCCTGGGCGGATTGCTCGTGGCCGCCCGCGCACGTGCTTTCCCCTGGCATGACCCAGTAGGTGCAATGCGGGTGGTCGGGATTACAGCACTTGTTCATGGATTGGCGGTCGTCGGGATACCGCAACTTTACGCGGTTTTCCCTATGGTTGGCAACCGGCCGTTCCCTTGATCAGGGCTGTTTTTACCCCTGTTTTCGCGCTGCGGGCAAAGCGCAACGTTTTAGTAGCAGGATGACATGGTTTTGCATCACTCGGCTTGCCTTCTTAACCACAAGCTGCTGGCCCAACCTGTTTGCATCCTGCCATCGGTTTCGGCGCGCACCTGCCACCAGTCGCCGCTGCGGATGCCGGTCGGCGTGACCAGGGTGCCGGCCGGGATGGTCGCCAGGCGCGCCGCGCCGGTGCCGGCTGCAACGCGCAGGTTCAAGTCCCGGTGCACGCGGAACGGCCGGTTGTCCGCCGCCACATCGGCGGCAGCGGCGCTGCGCGCGACCGCCGCGACCGCCGCGGCCGGTGCGGCCGGTTCGGACGCGGCCTGCGCGGCTGCCTTGCCGCCGAATGCCTGCAGCAACAGCGCCCCGATGCACCAGGTGCCGGCGGCGACCAGTCCCAGGTTGCGCAGGGTGGGCCGGTGCCACCAGCGGCTGGGTGTCAGGTAGCAAGCCAGTACCAGGGTCGCGGCCAGCCCGCCCAGGTAGGCCGCGAAGGGCAGGTAGGCGTCCATCCCGTCAGCCCTCATAGCGCAGCACATAGCTGCCGGCCACCAGGTGTTGGCCCGCCTCCAGCAGGCAGCCCTCGTCGCCGATCGGGCCGAGCAGCTGCATGCCGGCATCCAGCCGGTACAGCACCTGCGATTCCGACAGGCGGCGGATGGCCAGGCCCTGCGCCCCCGCCTCGCAGCTGAACGCCTTGCGCGAAAGGCCGAGGCGATCCGGGCTCGAAGGCGTTGCCGCTTCCAGCATCCACGGCTGGTCCAGCACGCGCAGCGCCGACAGGGCGGGCATGCTGCGCCCGAATTCCAGCGCACCGCCCGGCAGCAGGGGCATGGCCAGCGGCTGCGGCAGCGTGAGCAGCGCCAGGTAGCGGTCGCGCATCTTGTCCGGCGCCGGCTGCAGCTGGATGGTGCGGCCGGGCGATGCCCCGGGCGCCAGGGCGGCCGGCAAGGTGATCGCCTGCCGGCCAGCGGCGGACACCGCGCACAGCGTGTCGTCCGCCCCGGCAATGACGGTAAGGGCGCGTTCGGCGTCGGCATTGCGGCCAATGGCGAGGCCTGGCGCGAAAGGAATGTGCAGGGCCAGCGCCCCGGTACTGCGGTAAAGGCTCAGGCGCGGAATCGCCAGCGCCACCAGCGTCAGGCGCTGCAAGGCGCCCGGTGCGAACGTGGCATCGCTTTCCCCTGGCCGCATCGCCCCCCCGGCCGTGGTACGTGGCTGCGCCGGGCGGGCTTGCGGCAGCGCCGTTTCGTCCGCAGCGGGGCCGCTGCGCGGCTGCCACACGGCCGGAGCGGCCTGCGAGGCCGGTGTGGCCGGCGCGGCCGGCGGCTGGGACGAGGCCTGCCTCGGCGCGCCGGCTGCGCGCGTCACTTTCAGCAGCAGGCGCGGTCCGTGGCCGCCTTTGGCGCACAGCGCATAGGCGCCCAGGCTGGCGTCGAACACGCAATCGAGCGCCTCTTTCGGCCGCACCTGTACGACCAGGTCCGACTCCGGGCCGTCGTTGACCAGCAGCACGCCGCCCTGGTCGCCGAAAGGCCAGCCCGGCGCCGGCAGCCCGCCCGCGCCGCCCAGCAGGGCCAGGCGCTGTCCCGCGTACACGGCGCAAGCGGGTTTCCACACCGCGCCGTCGCGCGACGTGGCGATGTTGAACAGGGCTTTCTCGCCGCCGGCCGGCAGGTAGACCGCGTGGCCGAAGCGCACGGCGATTTCGCCCGGCGCCAGCTGCTCGTCACCGGCCACGTCGTAGCGTACTTCCTCGCTGCCCAGCAGGTCGCCGAAGTCTTTCTGGTGCAGTGTCGCCAGCGTTTCGGCCAGTTCGCGCGCGCGGTTGCCGCGCGTCAGGTGGTAATCGTCGTCTACATCGTCCTGCGGAAGGCGCAGCTGGATGTGGGAGAAGCAGCGTACCGGCGCGCGTCCGCGCAACTCGCGCGGCGAACGCTCCAGCAGGTCGCGCAGTAGCGGGCGGCGCGAGAACAGGGCAAAACCGGGCGCCTGCCAGATCGCCTCGGCATTGAACACGTCTGGAATGCGGTCCAGGACTTCATGTTGGACATAGGTGGGCATGGTGTTACTCCTCGTTGGATGCGGCACTGAGCCCTAGCAGGGGGAGCAGCAAAAACAGCAGGTGGCTGCCGCCGGCGGAGAGGAAGGACATGGGCTGGCCCATCACTGGCAGGATCGCCAGGTTGGTCGACCAGGACAGCAGCAAATGCCCGGCCACGAACGCGGCGCCGCCGCACAGGGCAAAGCAGCGGAAGCGTGCCGCCCAGGCCTGCTGGTAGGCGCGCGCGGCAACGGCCTGGCGCTGCGCGCACACTGCTTGCCACAGCAGGGCCGCCAGGAATGCCGCCTGCAGCAGCCAGAGTGCCATGGCCGCCAGCAAGCCGTGGCGGTTGAGGAAGAACGCGGGCGCGAAGTCGTCCTGCACGGCGGGGATGGCGCTCGCCTCGCCAACCGGCAGGCCGGCCGAGCGCAGGCCAAAGCTGCTGTCCGCGCCCGCCAGGCCGCCCTGCGCAATGGCGGCGGCGGCGCGCAGCACTTGCTGTCCCGTGTGCGGATGTTCGCCCGGGGCCAGCCAGACCTGGAAGCGGTCGGCATAGAAGCTGGCGGGCAGGGCGCCAGGGCCGGCATCGCGCAAGGCGCCAATGCCGGCGAGGGTCGCCGCGCCGGCCGCCAGGAGCAGCACCGCCTTCAAGCGCTGGCCGCTGGCGCAGGCATATGCCAGCGCCATCCCGGCAGCCCACAGCAGCAGCAGGAGCAGCGGCGAATAGTCGTCCACCTGCAACAGGGCCATCGCCAGCAAGGCAAGGAAGAGCAGGACAGGCGCCGCCAACGCCAGCCAGCGTTCAGCAGTGGTCTGGTACTGCGGACCGTCGTGCCAGGTGAAGCGCAGCGCCAGGCAATGCGCGGTCAGCGCGCACAAAGAGAGCTTTGCCAGTTCCACCGGCTGCATGTCGAACACACCGGTTTCATCGCCCCACAGCACCTGCGCGGCCAGCGCCGCCAGGGCCAGCAACGCCAGGGCGAGCAGGGCACGCTCGACAGCGCGCGGCGTCCCGGCTGCATCGCGCCAGGCGGCGGGCGCCAGGCGCCACAAGCCCAATGCGCCCAGCCCCACGGCCAGCAGGGCGGCCATCTTCTGGAAGTAGCGCAGGTCGCCGCCGCCCAGCCCCAGTTCCAGTTGCACCAGCAGGCCGCCCGCGAGGAGCAGCATTGCACAGCCATTGGCCACGGTGCGTGCGCCGGGCGCGGCCAGCCAGCTGCCGACCGCCAATGCTGCCAGCAAGAGCAGCAACGCCGCTGGCGCGGGCTGGCCGGCCCGTTGCAGCGCCATGGCCAGCAGGCCGCCCGCCAGCAGCGCAACGGCGGATGCCGCCTGCGCCAGGGTTCCGCCCCGGCTGGTGCGGGCCGCCTGCCGCAACCCGCCGGCCGCCAGCGCCACGGCGAGCGCCAGCACGAACGCCGCCTGCAGCGGGCCGGATGGCAGCGCCGGCCACAACGCGCGCCGCGACCATTGCCATTCGACTTGCGCCGGCAGCTCCACGCTGGGCGCCGAGAACAGCGGCAGGCGTCGCTGCGGTTGCAGGATGAGGGAATCGACGCTGTCGCCAGCGTCCCCGCCGGCCCCGCTGTCCAGTTGCAGCCGCATGGCACCGATGGCGATCGACTGCACGTCCAGCAGCGGCCGGGGGGCATGCTCCAGGTCCGTCATGCGCAGCGTGCCATCGCCTGAACGGCTGATGGCCGCCGCATCGGGCAACACATCGGCAATGCCGATGCGGTTCCCGCAATGCAGGCTGCCGCCCAGGCTGAGGGGACGGGCCAGTGTGAGTGCCGCCGGCGCCAGCCGGTTCCACCAGGCGGCAAGGCGCACACTCCAGCGCGCGTCGGGACAGGCAGCCTGGGGCTGGCCATTGCGCAGCAGGCGCGCGCCATCATACTGCCAGGCGCTGCCCGCGAACTGGAAGGCCACCGAACCTTGCGGCGCTGGCATCCGCTCGACACGGTTGCCGCCGGGGAGCACCAGGTATGCGGCGGGAAGGGGAACGGTGGCGAGGCTCTCCGGCGCGGCATTGGCACGCAGCAGGACCGGCGTGCGCGCCTGCCCTGGCCCTGCAGCCAGCAGCCAGCGGCCATTCGCATCGCGCTGGATCGAGACAGGCGCCAGCGGCTCCAGCGATACCGCCTGGCCGGGAGCCAGGCGCAGCGTCACCGCATGCGGCGCCCACATGGCCGGCGCGCGCAGCAGGGCGCCCAGCAGCAGCAAGCCAAGAAAAGCCAGCAGCACCAGCAAAGCGCGCCATGCCGGCAGCGCCGCGCGCGGCGCCTCTGGCGCCGCATCGTGCGCGGTCACGCAGCGCGCAGGCATGGCTGCTCCGAGGCCGGGATGCGATCCAGCAGGCGGCTGATATGCAGCGCATTGCGTGGGCGGTCCGCCGGCGCGGGCGCCAGCAAAGTGCGCAGCAGCGACAGCGCGGGATCCAGCGCCGCCACAGGCAAGGCAGCCGCAAACCTGTCCTCATCAGCAGCCAGCAAGGTCGCCGGCACGCCGCCATGGCGCGCCAGCAGGTCGGCCGCCCCATCCGCCAGGCGCCCGCGATACGCCTCGCCGCACTCCGCGCAATAGGAAAGCGAGTCGCCGCCGGTCACCACATAAAACAGCAAGGCGCCCAGGGCGAAATAGTCGCTGAAGCTGCCGGTCGCATAGCCGCCCCCCGCAGCGGGGAAGAACTGCTCCGGCGCCTGCCACTGCGCAGTGCCGCAATAGCTGTGCGGCTCAAGCGCGGCAAGACGGCGGCTGGTGCCGAAATCCGCCAGTTTCACGCGGTCCAGCCACGGATCGACCAGCACGTTGGCGGGCTTCAGGTCCAGGTAGCGCCAGCCGTACTGGTGCACCTTGGCCAGGGCCTGGTTCAGCTGGCGCATCCAGCCCAGGGCCCGCGCCAGCGACGGCGCGCCGCAAGCCGCGATATGGCGTCCCAGGTCCTGGCCCAGCAGCTCCAGCGCCTGCACCGGCAAACCCTGGTGCCAGCCGCTGTCCAGCAAGCGCACGATATGGCACTCATCCCAGGGCTCGAGCGATTGCAGGAAGGCGATCTCCGCCTCGGCACTGGCGATCCAGCGCGAACGCAAGGCGGGCGCCGCCCGTTCCATCTGCGCCGCGTTCACCAGCTTGAGCGCCACATCGCCCGAACCATACGGCCCGCTGGCGCGCCACACCAGCCCATAAGCCGAGGCAGCAATTGGCTGCTGCAGGCGGTACTGCCCCAATTCCAATGTAATGATGTCATCAATTTGCGCCATGGTGTCCTCCACGCCACACTTGCCGGGGGAGTTGGAAACTAAAACTTTGCCAAGACGTTGCCATTAGTTAATATGGCCTCGACTACTGAATGGAGTTGCAGGAATGGCATTATTTAAGAAACTGTTCGCTTTCCGCGATCCGCGCCGCGCCGCACGGGAAAGCCTGCACCGGCAGGCCATCGAACGCACCCGCCTCGACCCGCTGCAAGGCGCCAAGGCCGGCAGCCGCGAGCTGGTGCGCATCGTGACCGAGCAACTGCAATCGCGCGGCGACAGCCGCCCGGAATCGCTGCTGTGCGCCCTGGGCGCGCTAGCCGGCTTCGCCTGCCAGGTCAGCGCCCGCACCAACGCCTTCGCCCACGGCATGCCGCAGCGCGACTACCTGGCCGAAGACCTGAGCCTGTTGTTGTTCGGGATGGAATATTCGGTATGGGGACTGGTGGCCGGCGCCGCGCGCCACAACGGCTGCATGAACTTCCCCGAACCGGCGGAAATCTGGGCCCACGTGGGCAAGAGCCTGGGCACGCCCGAATTCGGGATCCCGCGCATCCCCGGCCAGCACGCAGCGCGCCAGCTGCCAGCCGACTACCTGCGCCTGTTCTGGCCGATGCTGAAGCCTGTGATTGCACGCTTCTGCAACAATCCAGCGCACTGGCCGATCATGTGCTCGCTCGCCTTGCAGCAAGCCATCGAAAAAGGGCAGGGCAGGATTGATGCCGAAATGGCGATGCGGATGGCGCTCGAATCCGCCCTGCCAATGGCCCGCATCCACGCCGACTTCAGCTAACAAAAAAAATGGGGACGTACCCCATTTAATGGGAAATTTCCCATTAAATGGGGTACGTCCCCATTTTTTTGGCAATTAATCGTGGCGGTGGTGGCGGTGGTGGCGATGGCCGTGGCCGCGGTGGTGGCGGTCGCCGTAGTAGTAGACCGGGCGCGATTCGACGTAGACCGGGGCCGGTTCGTAGTAGACGCGCGGCGCGGGCTGGTAGTAGACGCGGGCCGGTGGGGTGTAATACACCGGGGCGGGTTCGTAGTAGACCGGGGCCGGCTGTGCGTAGACGCGGGTCTGCACGTAACCGCGGCGATGGCGGCCGTCCGAACTCAGCGCATTGCCCACTGCCGCACCTACCAGGCCGCCCACTACGGCGCCGCCGCTGCCATTCTGGCTGCCGATGGCCGCGCCGAGCACGGCGCCAGCTGCGGTGTTGAAGTCACGGTCGCCGGCTGCAAAAGCGGCGGAGGAGGCGGTCAGGGCTGCACCCATCAGCATCAGCCCGGCAAAACGTTTGTTGAACATGGTAAGTCCCCTTGTTGTGGTCAATCCTTGGAGCTTAGGTTAACCACGCACAATTGCTTGCGCCACTGCATATACACATTCTTACAAACTGCACAGTAGCGGAAGATTTGTATCGTTAAGTTGCCCTTCCTGCAGAACGTTTCTAAATCGGCTATTGTTTCAAGTTCCGAGCGAAACTTTACCTTCACACAGGAAACGCATGAACCTCCGCAAGCCCGCCTTCACCGCCCTGTTTGTTTGCCTGCTGGGCGCAGGTTTCTCCGGCATCGCCAGCGCTGCCGGCCCGAACGACCCAGCCGTGCTGGGCAAGATCCGTGACGCCGCCATGCAAAGCGACTGGTCCTACCAGCGCCTGGAAGATATGACCGACCTGGTCGGCCCGCGCCTGTCCGGTTCGGCTGGCGACGCGGCTGCCGTTGAACAGGTTGCCGCCGCCATGCGCGCGCTGGGCGCCAAGGTCACCCTGCAGCCGGTGAAAGTGCCGCACTGGGTGCGCGGCGAGGAAAAGGGTGAGCTGGTCGATTACAAGGGGCGTCCCGCCAACATCACCCAGCGCGTGGTGCTGACCGCACTCGGCGGCTCCGGCGCCACCCCGGCCAGCGGCCTGACCGCGCCGGTCGTGCTGGTCAAGGATTTCGATGAGCTGCAAGCGCGGGCGGCGGAAGTGAAGGGCGCCATCGTCCTGTTCGACGTTGTGTTCGACCAGGGCATGGCCGACCGCGGCCTGGCCGGCAACGCCTACGGCCAGGGCTCGCGCTACCGCAGCACCGGCCCGGCGCGCGCGGCCGAACTGGGCGCGGTGGCTGCACTGGTGCGCTCGGTGGGCGGCGCCAACTACCGCCTGCCGCACACCGGCGCCACCAATATGAAGGACGGCCAGCGCATCCCCGCCGCCGCCGTCACGGCCGAAGACGCCATGCTGATCGGCCGCCTGCTGAAGCGCGGCCCGGTCAAGCTGAAGCTGACCCTGACGCCGCAGATCCTGCCGGATGCCGACAGCTTCAACGTCATCGCCGACCTGCCGGGAAGCGACAAGGCGGATGAAGTGGTGATCGTCTCCGGCCACCTCGATTCCTGGGACCTGGGCACCGGTGCGCATGACGATGCCACCGGCGTGACCGCCTCCATGGGCGTGCTGCACACGATCAAGCAACTGGGCCTGCAACCGCGCCGCACCATCCGCATGGTGGCGTGGGCCAACGAGGAGAACGGCCTGCGCGGCGGCAATACCTACTACCAGGCCAACAAGGACAAGCTGGAGAAGCAGTACGCGGCGATTGAAAGCGACGGCGGCGTGGGCCGCACCTTCGGCGTGCAGGGCAGCGTACGGCGCGAGGCCGAGAAGTATTTCGCCCCGCTGCAGAAGGCCCTGCTGCCGATCGGCGCCAGTGTCTTCAACCGCCGCGACTCCGCCTCCGGCGCCGACGTCCACCAGCTGGAAGCGGGCGGCGTGCCATCGTTCATGCCCTATGTCGACACCAGCGCCTACTTCGACTACCACCATACCCCAGCGGACACCTTCGACAAAGTCGACCCGCTGAACATGAAGCGCCACGTCGCCGTGCTGTCCGCGCTGAGCTGGTACCTCGCCAACACCGACGACCCGATCGGCCGCGCCCCCGATCAGAAGTAAAGCGGCCGCCGGACGCCTGTCACAGCGCGTTGAGGGGGATCTTGAGGTAGCGCACGCCGTTGTCCTCTTCCTCCGGCAGGTGGCCGGCGCTGAGGTTGACCTGGATGGCCGGCAGGATCAGCACCGGCATCTGCAGCGTGGCGTCGCGTTTGGTGCGCATGTCGACAAATTCCGCTTCGCTGATGCCGTCGCGGATGTGGATGTTGGCGGCGCGCTGTTCGGCGACCGTCACTTCCCATTTCGGCGCGCGGCCGGCAGGCGGGTAGTCGTGGCACATGAACAGGCGGGTCTCCGGCGGCAGCGCGAGCAGGCGCTGCACGGATCGATACAGGTCGCTGGCGCAGCCGCCCGGGAAATCGCAGCGGGCGCTGCCCACGTCGGGCATGAACATGGTGTCGCCCACAAACACGGCATCGCCGACCTGGTAGGCCATGTCGGCCGGCGTATGGCCCGGCACGTGCAGGGCGCGCGCTTCCAGGCGGCCGATCATGAAGGCTTCGTCGGCCTGGAACAGGTGGTCGAACTGGGACCCGTCTTCCTTTTCCCCTTTGCGGTTGAAGATGGCGGAGAAGGCATGCTGCACCTTGCAGATGCCGGCGCCGATGCCGATCCGGCCGCCCAGCTGTTCCTGCAGGTAGGGCGCGGCCGACAGGTGGTCGGCGTGGGCGTGGGTTTCCAGCAGCCAGGTGGCGTTCAGGCGGTGTTCGCGCACGAAGGCGATCACCTTGTCGGCCGAAACAGTGGAGGTGCGGCCCGACTTGGGCTCGTAGTCCAGTACCGAATCGATGATGGCGCAATCGCTGCCATCCGCTTCATACACCACATAGCTGACGGTCGACGTGTTCGGGTCGAAAAAACCCTGGATCTGAGGCTTCATAGCAAAATAATAGGTTAAACCAGGCGCTGCCATTATAAAGAATCCTGATATGGCGGGCGAGGCTTATGCGTTTTACGATGCAAGCAGCTGGTGTGCGCGCTCCACCATGTCGCCATGCTAAGATTTCCTGGCAGTGCTGGCGGAAGGAGCCCTTCATGCGTCTCGCGTGTAGTGTACCGTGGTTGGGACTGGCATTCGGCGGCCTGGCATGGGCTGGCGAGGGGGCGGCTACGCCCGACAACTTCGCCAATATGTCGCTCGAGGAGTTGAGCGACGTGCGCGTGGTCTCGGTCTCCCGGCGCGAGGAGCGGCTGGGCGACGCCCCGGCGTCGATCTTCGTCATCACCGCCGAAGACGTGCGGCGCGCCGGTGCGCGCAGCCTGCCCGAGGCGTTGCGCCTGGCGCCCAACCTGCACGTGGCGGCGGCGCCGGCCGGGGCCTATGCCATCACGGCGCGCGGCTTTTCCGGCAACGGCACGAATAAGCAGCTGGTCATGATCGACGGCCGTTCCATTTATTCCCCCCTGTTCTCCGGCGTGTTCTGGGATGCGCAGTACCTGCCCATGGAGTCCATCGAACGGATCGAGGTGGTCAGCGGCCCGGGCGGTACGCTGTGGGGCACCAATGCCATGAATGGCGTGATCAACATCATCACCAAGCCGGCGGCCGCGATGGCGGGCAGCGTGCTCGATGCGACCTGGGGCACCTACCAGTCCGGCCTGTCGCTCAGCCACGGCGCCGCGGCGAAGGATGGCGCCTGGCGCGCCTATGCCATGGATTACGCCATGCCGTCCGGCGAGCGCTTGTCCGGCGCGGCGCTGGGCGATGCCTGGCACTTTGCGCAGGCCGGCTTCCGGCGCGACTGGGATATGGGGAACGACAGCCTGACCCTGCAGGGCGATATCTACCGTAGCGGCAAGGGGCAGGTGGCAACGCGGGCGATGCCGCGTCCGGCGCAGGCGCGCCTGCGCGGGGGCAACCTGCTGGCGCACTGGTCGCGCCAGCAGCGCGATGGCGTCAGCTGGAGCCTGGTGGCGTATGCCGACCATGCGGAACGCGAGCATACCGGCGCCTTCCTCGACACCCTGGACGTGCTGGATGTGCAGGGCAGCTTCAACCTGCCGCAACTGGGCCGGCATGCGCTGGCGCTCGGCGGCGGCTACCGTTTCGCGCGCGACCGCGTGACCAATATCAGCGGCATCGCCTTCCTGCCGCCGCATACCACGCTGCGCTGGGCCAACCTGCTGGCGCAGGATACCGTCTCGCTCAACGAGCAGCTGAATCTGATCGCGGGCCTGCGCCTGGAGCGCAATGCCTACACCGGCACCGAGTTCCTGCCCAACCTGCGCCTGTCATGGAAGGCAACCGACGAAGCGCTGTTCTGGACTTCGCTCTCGCGCACCGTGCGCGCGCCGACGCGGCTGGACCGGGATACCTATATCGTGCAGGGCGCCGTCAGCCTGCGCGCCGGCCCGCATTTCGAGTCCGAGGTGGCCAAGGTGCTGGAGCTGGGCTACCGGCAGCAGCTGGGCAACCGCGCCAATTTTTCGGTCACGCTGTTCGGCGCGCGCTACGACCGGCTGCGCACGGTGAGGGCGGTGCGCCTGCCGGTGCAGTTCACCATCGCCAACGATATGGAGGGCAGCACGCGCGGCGTGGAGGCCTGGGGCAATGTGCAGCTGGCGCGGGACTGGCGCCTGGGCCTGGGCCTGAGCGCCATGCACGAGGAATTCAGGATGAAGCCGGGCGTCCAGGAAATCGCCAATTCCACCCGCGAGAACTTTGACCCGGTGCATACCGCGCGCGTACGCTCCTCCTGGACGCTGGGGGAAGGGCGCGACCTGGACCTGACGCTGCGCCGCGTCGGCCGCTTGCGCTTCACCGATATCCCGGGCTACACGGCGCTCGACCTGAACCTGAACTGGCGCCTGCGCCCCGGGCTGGAGCTGCAGCTCGGCGCCAGCAATGCCCTGGACCGCGAACACGAGGAAATCCGCGCCAACCAGGTGAGCGAACCCCGGCTGTCGCTTGGGCGCGGCGTTTATGCCAGGTTCATAAGCCGCTTCTAAGGCGCTCATGTTAATATCGCAGCCCATGAAATCCATGATCCGTGTCATTGCGCTTTGGCTGATGCTGGTGGCTGTGCCCTTCCAGGGCTTTGCCGCGGCCAGCATGCAGCTGTGCGGCGTCGCCATGCCGGCGCCGCAGGCAGGCGGGCACGATCATTCCGCCATGACGGTGCAGGCGGATTCCCACCACGATTGCAGCAGCAGCGCCAAATGCGCCAGCATGGGCGATTGCTGCCTGGGTGCCGCGCTGGCCTATGCCACGCCGCGCGCGGCCACGGCGCCGCAGCCCGGCACGCGCCTGCGCCTGGCCGAACCTGCGCCGCCGGCGCCGGTCGACCTGGCGCTGCCCAAACGACCGCCCCGAGCAGCCTTTGCCTGATCCGTGCCGGCCTTTGCGGCCCGGCTTATCCTGCATCCCCGCGCAGGACGACCTAGCATTGGAAAATACATCATGAACCAAGCATTCAAGCTGGCGGCTGCTGCCGCCACGGTGGTGCTGCTGTCCGGATGCGCCACGTTTTCGAACGATGGCGGCTTCGGCGCAGTCGCGCAAGCCACCAAAACCCGCAGCGGCGCCGACACGCGCATGCTGCGCAATGAGGAAGACCAGCGTGCGCTGGACGCCCAGCTGCGCAAGCTGCTGGCCGAACCGCTCAGCGCCGACGCCGCCGTGCAGGTGGCGCTGCTGAACAACCGCAGCCTGCAGGCGCGCTACTGGGACCTGGGCATCGCCGAGGCGGAGCTGGTGCAGGCTGGCCGGCTGGCCAATCCCGGCTTCAGTTTCAAGCGCAGCCACGGCGGCGGCGACGTCGCCATCGAGCGCACCCTGAGCCTGAATTTCATCCAGCTGCTGACGATGCCGCTGGCCAGCCGCATCGAGGCGCAGCGCTTCGAGCAGGTCAAGCTGGAGCTGGCCGGCGAAGCGGTCGGCATGGCGCACCAGGCGCGCCTGGCATGGATCGAGGCGGTGGCCGCGCAGCAGGGCGTGGAATACGCGCAGCAGATCAGCGACGCCGCCGAAGCGAGCGGTGAACTGGCCAAGCGCATGCAGGCTGCCGGCAACTGGAGCAAGTACGACGCGGCGCGCGAACAGGCCTTCCACGCCGACGCCATGGCCGACGTGGCGCGCGCCCGCAAGGCGGCCACCGCCAGCCGCGAGAAGCTGGCGCGCTTGCTGGGCATCCCGGCCGCCGCCCCCGGCCAGGCCGGCGCGGCAACGGACGGGCAGGCCCTCGCGTTCCGCCTGCCGGCGCGCTTGCCGGAGCTGCCCGCCGCGCAGCGCAACGTGGTCGATGCCGAAGCCCTCGCGCTGCGCGACCGGCTGGACGTGCAGGCCGCCCGCATGGCGAGCGAGCACACCGCCCGCTCGCTGGGCCTGAACAAGGCGACGCGCTTCATCAACGTGCTGGAGCTGAGCGCCATCCGCGAGCGTGAAGGCGACCATCGTTCGCGCGGCTATGAAATCTCCCTGGAAGTGCCGCTGTTCGACTGGGGCGGCGCGCGTGTGGCGCATGCCGAGGCGACCTATATGCAGTCGCTCAACCTGCTGGCTGCCGCCGCCGTCAACGCCCGCAGCGAGGCGCGCGAAAGCCGTGAGGACTACCAAGCCTCCTACGAGCTGGCCAAGCATTACCGCGACGTCGTCATTCCGCTGCGCCAGAAGATCTCGGAAGAGACGCTGCTGCGCTACAACGGCATGCTGCTGTCGGTATTCGAGCTGCTGGCCGATGCCCGCGAGCAGACTGCCGCTGTCAACAATTACATCACCGCGCTGAAGGAATTCTGGATCGCGGACGCGAACCTGGATGCCGCGGTCGGCGGCAAAGGAGTAGAAAAATGAGTAACCGTCGATCCTTCCTCGCAAACGGCGCCGCGGCCCTGATCGGCGCCGGCCTGGTAAGCCGTGCCGGCGCCGCCGGCCTGCCGGAAGCGCCTGTGCAAGCCAGCGCAAGCACCGCACCGCCGCTGCTGCCGCCCAACGGCCGCCCGTACAACCCCGTCGTCACCCTGAACGGCTGGAGCCTGCCCTGGCGCATGAAGGATGGCGTCAAAGAGTTCCACCTGGTGGCCGAACCGGTGGTGCGCGAAATCGCCCCCGGCATGTACGCCAGGATGTGGGGCTACAATGGCCAGAGCCCCGGCCCGACCATCGAAGTGGTGGAGGGCGACCGCGTGCGCATCTTCGTCACCAACAAGCTGCCCGAGCACACCAGCGTGCACTGGCACGGCCAGATCCTGCCGAGCGGCATGGACGGCGTGTCGGGCCTGAGCCAGCCTGCCATCCAGCCGGGCAAGACGTTCGTCTATGAGTTTGTGGCCAGGCACGCCGGCACCTTCATGTACCATCCGCATGCGGATGAAATGGTGCAGATGGCCATGGGCATGATGGGCTTCTGGGTGACGCATCCGAAAGACCCGCGCCAGCACGCGGTGGACCGCGACTTCGTGTTCCTGCTCAGCGCTTACGATATCGAGCCGGGCAGCATGGTCCCCAAGGTCAATACGATGATGGACTTTAATATCTGGACGTTCAACAGCCGCGCCTTCCCAGGCATCGATCCCTTGATCGTGCGCCAGGGCGACCGCGTGCGCATCCGTGCCGGCAACCTGACCATGACCAACCACCCGCTGCATATCCACGGCCACAAGTTCGAGGTGACCGGCACCGACGGCGGCTGGGTGCCGCCCACCGCGCGCTGGCCGGAGGTGACCACCGATGTCGCGGTTGGCCAGATGCGCGCCATCGAGTTCATCGCCGACAACCCTGGCGACTGGGCCTTCCATTGCCATAAATCGCACCACACCATGAACGCCATGGGCCACGATGTGCCGACCCTGATCGGTGTCGACCACCGCGGCGTGGCGGAGAAAATCAGCAAGCTGGTGCCGGGTTATATGGTGATGGGCGACAAGGGCGGCTCCATGGCAGGCATGGAGATGGAAATCCCGGAGAACACGCTGCCGATGATGACCGGTACCGGCCCGTATGGCGATCTCGAGATGGGCGGCATGTTCACGGTGATGAAAGTGCGCCCCGACCAGAAGCGCGGCGACTACTCCGATCCGGGCTGGTACAAGGCGCCGAAAGGCACCACCGCCTACGAATGGACCGGCGAGCTGCCGCCCGCCGTGGCCGCGCCGGTCAAGCCGGTGCCGGAGGGCGCCAAGCCGGTGCAGGTAACGCGCGACAAGGACAAGGGGCACAACCATCACTAAGCAACTGCGCTACCTTGCGAAGTGGAGCCTGCTCGCCAGCCTGGTTGCCCTGCTGGCGGGCAGCGCTTCGGCCTTCTTCCTGGTGGCGCTGGATGTGGCAACGGCCTGGCGCGAGGCCTACCGCTGGATGGTGTGGCTGCTGCCGCTGGCCGGCTTCGCGGTCGGCTGGCTGTACCTGCAGGTCGGCCAGAGCGTGGAAGCCGGCAACAACCTGCTGATCGACGAAATCCACGACCCGAAAAAGGTGGTGCCGCTGCGCCTGGCGCCGCTGATCCTGTGCAGCACCGTGGTGTCGCACCTGTTCGGCGCCTCGGTCGGGCGCGAAGGCACGGCGGTGCAGATGGGCGGCGCACTGGCCGACCAGCTCACCCACGTTTTCCGCCTGCGCCGCGAGGACCGCAGCGTGGTGCTGATGGCCGGTATCAGCGCCGGCTTCGCTTCCGTGTTCGGCACGCCCTTGGCGGGGGCGATCTTCGGCCTGGAAGTGCTGTTCGTCGGCCGCATGCGCCTGGGGGCAATCTATCCCTGCCTGCTGGCGGCTTTGCTGGCCGACCAGGTGACGCGCTGGTGGGGCGTCGGGCACACCCACTTTGCCGCCGGCCCACTCGGCGCGCCGGAAGGCTCGCTCTGGCTGGCGCTGGCGGCGATCCTCGCGGCGGGCATCGTATTCGGCCTGGCGGGACGCGCTTTCGCCGCCGCCACGCATGGCCTGGCGGCATGGATGAAAGTGCGCTTTGCCTACGCACCATTGCGCCCGCTGGTCGGCGGCCTGGTGATCGCATCCGTGCTGGGCCTGTCCGGCGCGGCGGGCATCGGTATCGACCTGCATCGCTACCTCGGCCTGGGCATCGGCCCGATGGTGGAAGCCTTCCGCGTCCCGCTCGACTGGTGGGACTGGCTCGGCAAGTTCATCTTCACGGTCGGCTCGCTGGGCAGCGGCTTCAAGGGCGGCGAAGTGACGCCGCTGTTCTACATCGGCGCCACCCTGGGCAACGCCCTGGCGCCATTGCTGCATCTGCCTTTCCCGCTGCTGGCGGCACTCGGATTCGTCGCGGTGTTTGCCGGCGCAGCCAATACACCGTTGGCCTGCACCGTCATGGCGATGGAGCTGTTCGGCCCGGAAATCGGTCCCTATGCGGCCCTGGCCTGCGCGGTCGCCTATATGTTCTCCGGCCAGTCAGGCATCTATCGCGCCCAGCGCCGGGACCCGGCAGCCTAAGCGTTCCGCCAGGCCGCGCGCATCCAGCGGCGGTGCATATTGAAGTGCCATCGAGTTTAGCGCGCCCTGCGTTTCAGGACGGTAAGCGCCGCCAGTCCGGCCAGCAGCATGGCGTACTGGCCCGGTTCAGGGATCGGCAGCGGTGCACCGCCCACCGTAATGGCGTCGAACGCCAGGCCGGAATCGAAGTCGGCATCTTCCCAGTTGGTGACGCCGAACTCCAGGCGGTAGGTGCCGGCGCTGGCGATCGTGTAGCGGGCGCGCACCCAGCCGGTGGCGCCGCAGCCTGTGTCATAGCACTCGTCCGCGTCGGGGCCGAGCGGCGCCCAGTCGGTCTGGCCTTCGACGATGGGGACGGGGAAGGGCGTCAGGGTCGCTTGCGGCGCGGGCAGCTCAAAGCCCGGCACGGCGTTGCCGGCCGAGTTGGTGCGGGCCGTGAAGAGCATGGCGACTTGCGCATTGTCCTGGTCCAGCAGGCGCGCCCACGCGTAATCGGCGAAACCGGCACCGTCGGTGCTGACATAGTTGAAGCGGAAGTCGAGCAGGGACCCGGCGCCGGCATCGAAGGACACCGAGTGCAAGGTGCTGCCATTGACATCCTCGCCACCGCTGCCGACGCCGGGCAGTGCGGCCGACACCGTGCTGCCGTAGGTCGAGATCCAGCCGTAGGCGCTGCCGCCGCCAGGCGCCAGCGGCACAACGCCATTCGCGCCGGACGTGCCGCAACTGCCACGGCATTCCCAGTAGGCGGGGATGCCGCCATCAAAAGTGCCCGCTGCGGCAGGCGCCGCCCAGGCGAGCGCGATAAGCGCGCTGACGAAGAGTTTTCTTGTTTGCATTTGACCACCCCGTTGGAGAACCGTCCCCATTCTCCATCGCTTATGCGCTTCCGCCGAAAGCCTGTGCCAATCGTGCGCGTACGGCCCATAGCAGTTTCCGGAAGGCGAGCCAACAGTAATGCCGGCGGGGTGTGTCCGCGAGGGCTAGCGGAAGGGCGAGCTGTCGCCGGGCCAGGTCGTGTCGGACAGTGGCTTTCCTGCGCAGCGCTCAGGGTCCGTCAGCGCGCCCGTCTGCAGGCCACGGCAGGCCCAGATCGCGCTGCCGTTCTCGCCACGGTACTGATCCCAGGCCCAGTCGCGGTCCGTCACGGCTGCCGGTTCCGCGGGGGAGGAAGTGCCGCCGAGGTAGATGCTGGTGCCGACGCCAACTTCCACATCATGGTGCTTGCTGGCCGCGACCGCCAGGGCCACCACACCAGCCGCCACGCCCACCGCCACCATGGTCTCGCGCTTTTTGATGACCTCCGGGCAGGATGCCTCAGCCACGCCGCGCCGGCCCAGTTCCATGCGCAGGGCGTTGGCGAAATCCATATCCGGGGCGTTGTTGGCCAGCGTCTTGCACATTTCAAAAGGGCTGGCAGCGGACGGGTTGGCGTAAAAGCCGTCGCGGCCTATGCCGGCGCAGCCGGCCAGCAAAGCTGCCAGGGCAGCGGCATGGATCAGGTTCTTCATCGGATGTGCTCCGAGAAACCCCGTCCTTCAGGGCGAGGAGTGGAAGGAGCCGACAGCGAAGCTGTCGTTCTCCTTGAGATTAGTGAAATAC
>NZ_JAYSCO010000026.1:0-70639 GCF_041914865.1 Pseudoduganella sp.
ACACGCCACACACGCCACACACGCCACACACGCCACACACGCCACACACGCCACATCCGCCACACGCACCGCAGGCGCCGAAAGCGCCTGGCGCGCGGCACCGGCTACATCGGGCGGAGCGGGCGCACAGGCCGCTGCCGGCCGCACCCGCCCTGCGCCAGCCGCCAAGGACGCCCCGCCCGCAGCGAGCCGCACCCGCCCTGAAACCGCCGCGCGGGGCGTCCGGGCGGCTGTCGCCGCCGCCGCCCTGCTGGCCGGCTGCGCCCGCGATGGCGGCCAGCGCCCGCAAGCTACGCTGGCCCACGCCGACCGGTTCGCCGCCACTGCCACCCTGGCCGACGCCCATGTCAGCCCCGCCGCCTGGCCCGCCGCCGACTGGTGGAAGCGCTACGGCGACGCCCAGCTCGACCAGCTGGTAGCGGAAGCCCTGGCCGGCAGCCCCACCTTGCGCATCGCCCAGGCCCGCGTGCGCCTGGCGCAGGCAGCCGAAGGCCTGGCAGATGCCGCCGGCGCGCCGCAACTGGGCGCCGCCGCCCGCAGCACACGCCAGCTGTACAGCGAAAACAGCACCGTGCCCAAGCCGCTGGCCGGCAGCTCGCGTTGGGCCAACGAAGCGACGCTGAACTTCTCCTACGAACTGGATTTCTGGGGCAAGAACCAGGCTACCTTGGCCGCCGCCGTCGGCCGCCGCAACGCCGCCGAAGTCGATGCCCAGGCCAGCCGCCTGATGCTGGAAGTCGCCGTCACGCAAGCCTACCTGCGCCTGTCGCAGGCGCACGCCCAGCTCGAACTGGCGCAATCGGTGCTGAAGCAGCGCGAACACGTGCTGCAGCTGACGCGCCAGCGCGTCGCCGCCCAACTCGACTCCAGCGTCGACCTGAAACAGGCCGAACTCGCCCTGCCAGTCGCACGCGAACAAATCGCCGCCGCCCAGGAATCAATCGCCCTGCTGCATGCCCAGCTGGCCGCCCTGCTCGGCGCCGGCCCCGATCGCGGCGCCAGCATCGCGCGCCCGCAGCTGCAAGCCGTGCGCCCGGCCGGCCTGCCCAGCCGCCTGCCCAGCGAACTGCTGGCGCGCCGGCCCGACGTGGTGGCGCAGCGCTGGCGCGTGGAAGCGCAGCTGCAGGACATCAAAGCCGCCCAGGCCCAGTTCTACCCCAGCTTCAACCTGGCCAGCCTGGTCGGCCTGCAAAGCCTGGGCTTCAGCAAGTTCCTGCAGGGCGGCAGCCAGGTCGCCAACCTGGGCGGCGGTTTGAGCCTGCCGATCTTCGACGGCGGCCGCCTGCGTAGCAACCTGGCCCTGCGCAATGCCGAATACGACATCGCCGTCGAGCAGTACAACCAGACCCTGGTCGATGCCCTGCGCGACGTGGCAAGCCAGATCACTTCCATCCACTGGCTGCAGGAACGCTCCGCCTACCAGGAGCAGGCGCTGGACACCGCGCAGCAAGCCTACCAACTGGCCGTGCAGCGCTACCAGACCGGCCTGGGCAACTACCTGCAGGTGCTGGCAGCCGAAAGCCAGGTCCTGACGCAGCAGCGCGCCCGCATCGATTTCGACGCACGCGCCTTTGACCTCGATATGAACCTTGTCCGCGCCCTGGGCGGCGGCTTTTAACGGATGACCACCATGAACACACAAAAGAAAATCTTCGCCGCCGCCGCCGCCGTCCTGCTGGCCGGGGTGGCCGGCGCCGCCTGGCTGATGGGCAGCGCCGCGCACAGCGAATCGACCGAAGACGCCTACGTGGAAGGCAATATCGTGCAGGTCACGCCGCAGGTTGGCGGCAGCGTCACCCTGATCGCCGCCGACAATACCGATTTCGTGCAAGCCGGCCAGCCCCTGCTCAAGCTGAACGAAGTGGACGCCCAGCTGGCCGTGGCGCGTGCCGAAGCCCAGCTCTCGCGCGCCGTGCGCCAGGTGCGCGTGCAGTTCGCCAACGCCACCCAGCAAAAAGCCAACGTCACGCTGCGCGCCACCGACCTCGCCAAAGTGCAGTCCGACCTGGCGCGCCGCCAGCAGCTGGCCAGCAGCGGCGCCGTCTCCGGCGAAGACCTGCGCCACGCCAAAGATGCCGTGAAAGCGGCGCAAGCCGCCATGAGCGTGGCCGAACAGCAGCTGGCCAGCTCGCAGGCGCTGGTCGACCAGACCAGCATCGCCAGCCATCCCGATGTGCAGGCCGCCGTCGCCGCCCTGCGCGACGCCTACGTGGCCGCCAGCCGCACCACCGTGCGCGCCCCGGTCAGCGGCCATGTCAGCAAGCGCAATGTGCAGATCGGCCAGCGCGTCAACGCAGGCAGCGCCGTCATGTCCATCGTGCCGCCGGAGCAGATGTGGGTCAGCGCCAATTTCAAGGAATCGCAGCTGCGCAATATCCGCGCCGGCCAGGCCGTGGAGCTGGTGGCCGACGTGTACGGACGCAGCGTGCGCTACAAGGGTCGGGTAATCGGGCAGGAGGCGGGCACCGGCAGCGCCTTCGCCCTGCTGCCGGCGCAGAACGCCAGCGGCAACTGGATCAAGGTGGTGCAGCGCGTGCCGGTGCGCATCGCGCTCGACCAGAAGGAACTGGCGGCGCACCCGCTCAAGCTCGGCCTGTCGATGCGGGTGCAGGTCGACACCGCCAGCCCGGCCGCGCCGGCGGCGCAGGATGGCCGCAAGAGCTACCAGACCGACGTCTTCGCGCACGAACTGGAAGACGCCGACAAAGCCGTGGCCCGCATCATCGCCGCCAACGTAGGCCACGCCAATACGCCGCGGGTGCAGTGATGGAGAGCCCGGCGCCTTTCCCGCGCATGAAGCTCCTGCTGGCGACCATCTTCACCCTGACCGTCATCGAGTTCCTGCAATCCGGCATGCTGGCCTTCGGCGCCACGCCGGTCTCCGGCCAGATCAACGCCTCGCCGGAGGAGTACAGCATCGTCACCGCCGCCTATGCCACGGTGGCCATCACCGCGATCGCCAAGATGCGCTGGTTCATCGAACGCCTGGGCTGGCGCCGCTTCATCCTGCTCTCGATCGCCTTTTTCATCACCGGCGCCAGCATCAGCGCGCTGGCCACCAGCTTCCCGCAGTTCCTGCTCGGGCGGGTGGTGATGGGCATGGGCGGCGCCGCCTTCATGACCAGCGCGCGCATGCTGGTCAACCTGATCCCACCGAGCCCCGCGCGCATCAAAGGCATCGTCGCCTTCGCCCTTGGCCTGTCGTGCGGCGTCTCGGCCGCGCCCTGGGTGGTGGCGCAGTTCGTCAGCGCCGACTGGTGGAACGGCATCTTCCTGCTGCTGGGCGCCCTGGCCCTGCTGGCGGCCGTGCTGGCCGCCATCGCCCTGCCCGACGAACCGCTGCCGGAAGACAGCCACACCCACGCCCATTTCGGTCCCCTGCTGGTAATGGCCGGCGGCAGCTTCCTCGCCCTGTTCGCGGTGCAGCGCGCCCTGTACGACTTCTACAGCGCCTTGCCCTACCTGGCCGCGCTGGCGGCAGCCGGCGTGGCCGCGCTAGCCTGGTTCGCCTGGCACCAGCACGCCCACGAGCGCCCGCTGCTGCGCCTGCGCCAGCTGGCGCGCCGCCGCTACATCGCCGCGCTGGCCGTGTTCACCGTCGGCTACATGGTGCTGGGCGCGAACAACACCATGCTGCCTGCCCTGGTGCAGCGCGCCCTTGGCTTCCCCTGGCATATCGCCGGCACCATCCAGGCCATCGGCATGACGGCCAGCATTGCCGCCTTCTTCCTCAAGCTGCGCATCATCCGCACCGCGCCCAGCCCGCAGAAGTTTTACGTGGCCGGCTTTGGCGCACTGGCCCTGTTCGGCTGGCTGCTGTCCAACCTGACCATGGACGCCAACCTGTGGCGCCACGTGCTGCCCGCCATCAGCCTGTATGGCATGTTCATCGTGCTGATCCTGGCCACCACCGCCATCCACGGCTTCACCGAATTCCAGGACGACCCGGTCGCCTTCTTCCACGCGCAGCAGGTGAAGAACATGCTGGCGCAATTCGGCAGCGCGCTCGGCGTGGCCGGCGCCAACCTGCTGCTGCAATGGCGCACGGCAGAACACTATGCGGTGCTGAACCGGCGCTTCGTCAACGGCGATGTGGAGATGGGCCGCCAGCTGGAACAGCTGACCGCCTGGTTCGGCAGCGCGCAGGGCCCGCAGGCCGCCGCCCAGCTCGCCCTCAGCCAGCTGGCGCAAACGCTGAACCAGCAGGCCGCGCTGCTGGCGCAGCTGGAGTACTTCCGCCTGCTGGTCTTCGTCGGCCTTGGCCTGGCCGCGCTGATGGCCTGGCAGCGCACCCTGTCGGTGCCTAAACCGGCTTGATACGGTAGGCGCAGCGGCGCGCGCCGGACAGCAGGTGTTCGGCGCGCTCCACGCTGGCGCCCGGGCCCAGCACGCGCTGGAACACTTCCAGCTCCGAGCGGCAGAAGTTCTGGCATTCGCGCGCCGCGGCGCAGATCGGGCAATGGTTTTCCACCAGCAGCAGCGAGCCGTCTTCGGCCTGCTCCACCTGCGCCATATAGCCCTCCGCATCACGCGCCAGCGCCAGCGCCTCGACCCGCTGCGCCAGGCCAGGCTCATTGCCGATGGCATCGCGATAGGCAGCCTCCGTCGATTTCTCGCGCGCGGCGATCAGCTTGTCCATGCCCTCCTCGCCGAACAGGCTGCGCACCTGGGTGATCAGCTGCAGCGTCAAATCCGCGTGCCGGTCCGGGAAGCGCGCGTGGCCCGCCTCCGTCAGCAGCCAGCGGCGCGAGGGCCGCCCCACTTTTTCCGCCACGTCCTCAAAGCGCACCAGGCCGGCCGCCTCGGCCGCCTCCAGGTGGCGCCGCGCGCCCATGGAAGTCAGCTCCAGCAAGTCGGCCAGCTGCTGCGCCGTGCGCGGCCCGCGCGTCTTTAGCAGGAACAGGATCTGGTCGGCGGTGTTCATGCGCCCGCTCCTTCCGGCAGCGCGCGCGCCGCAGGCTGCGCGGCCAGCTCCTTGCGCCAGCCGCGCAAGCGCCAGCCGGCCCACGCCGCCAGCAGCGCCCCCAGCAACAGGATCAGGCGCGTATCGACCAGCGTCAGCACCGAACCGATCGCCGCCATCGCGATATTCGCAAAACAGAAGGTCATCGACAGCAGCCCCATGACCGAGCCCTGGCCGTGGGCCGCAAAGCGGTCCGCCGCCCACGCCTGCACCGTGGCGTTGTAGAAGGCATTGGGCAGGCCGAACAGGCAGATCGCAATCATGCCGACCCACAGGTTGCCCAGCGCCACCCCGGCCACCGCCGCCGCCAGCCCAAAGGCCAGCCAGCTCGCGCGGTGCAGCGGCTCCATCCGGCTCTGGCGCCCGGCGATGATCGCTGCCAGCGTCATGATCGCGCACATCGCCATATTGATGGTGGCGATGCCGCGCGCATCATAGCCGCCTTGCTCCACCAGCCACAAAGGGTAGTACTCGTAGAAGCCGGTGATGCCGCAGGTGAGCGTCAGCTGCACGATGAACAGCGTGCGCAGCTCCGGGAAGCGCAGCAGGTTCATGGCATGGTGCTTGCGCGCCACCTGCCACCACGAGGCGCCGTCGCTGGGCGCCGCCGCGGCGCGCGGCACGGTCAGCGCCACCAGCCCCGCCGCCAGCACCAGCGCCGCCACCGCCACCCAGAACGGCACCGTGATGCCGAAGCCCAGCGTGAAGCCCGCCAGCACCGGCCCCACCAGCCAGCCCAGGTGCAGCGAACCGTTCACCAGCGACAGCGCGCGCAGGCGCTGCGGCCCTTCCAGTTTTTCCGCCACCAGGGCGCGCGCCACCGCGCCGTTCCCTTCCAGCAGGCCGGTGCCGAAGCGCGCCACGATAAACAAGGGATAGGACTGCATCACCAGCGCCAGCGCGGTCAGCGCATGGCCGGCCGCCGCGCCCAGCGCAGTCGCCAGCAGGATCGGGCGCCGCCCGTAACGGTCCGACAAAGGCCCCAGCAGGGCCGAGCCGATCACCAGGCCGATCGGGTTCACCGTCAGCGCAATGCCGAACAAAAGCTTGGGCGGCAAGCCCAGGAAATTGTTGAAGGCGTTATGGGCCTCCGCCGCAAAGAGCGGCGGCAGGATGGGATAAGGCAAAGACGCGCCCGTGGTGGACAGAAGCCCCAGCAGGCAGGTTGCCGCGATCAGGAGGAATTGGTTCATGCCCTCCACTATAGGCCGGGCACGACAATAAGTAAACGAAAATGTTTATTAATTACCGGAGATGCTGCTGCACCCAGGCGATGATGCTGTTCGCATCCATCGCCCCCGGCTGGCGCGCCATTTCGCGCCCGCCCTTGAACAGCGCCAGGGTCGGGATGCTGCGGATGGCAAAGCGCCCCGCCAGCTGCTGCTCGTCCTCGGTGTTCACCTTCACCACGCGGAAGTAAGGCTCCAGTTTTTTGGCGGCCTGCTCATAGAACGGCGCCATCTGGCGGCACGGCCCGCACCACGGCGCCCAGAAATCCACCAGCACCGGGATGTCGCTGCGCTCGATATGCTTGAGGAAGCGCGCCGTCGACAAGTCGGACGGATGGCCGGTGAACAACTCGCGCTGGCACTTGCCGCAGGTCGGGCTTTCTTCCAGGCGCACCGAAGGCACGCGGTTGACCGCGTCGCAATGGGGGCAGACGATATGCAGGTTTTCCATGGGTGCCAGTATAGCGCAGGCATATAATGCCGAGGGCACGCCACGCCAGCCTGGAGGAAGTCATGGAATACGTGAACACCGACCGCCTGCGCATCGCCTACCGCCAGCACGGCGACCCAGCGGGCGAGCCGATCGTCCTGCTGCACGGCTGGCCCGACGACATGCACACCTGGGACGGCATCGTGCCCGACCTGGCGCACGCCGGCTACCGCCTGCTGGCGCCCAGCCTGCGCGGGTTCGGCGACACGCGCTTCCTCGATCCCGCCACGCCGCGCAGCGGCCAGTTGAGCGCACTCGCGCAGGACCTGCTGGACTTCGCCAGCGCCCTTGGCATCGAACATTTCAACGTCATCGGCCACGACTGGGGCGCGCGCGCCGCCTACGACGCCGCCCTGCTGGCGCCCGAGCGCGTGCTGCGCTGCATGGCCCTTTCCGTCGGCTGGGGCACCAACGACCCGCAGCAGACGCTCAGCCTGCACCAGGCCCGCAATTACTGGTACCAGTGGTATATGGCCACCGAACGCGGCGCCGAAGCCCTGCGCAAGGAAAGGCGCGAAATGGCCCTGCTGCTCTGGCGCACCTGGTCGCCCTCGTGGCACTTCACCGAGGGCGAGTTCCACGACGCCATGCACGCCTGGGACAACCCCGACTGGATCGAGGTGACCGTGCACTCCTACCGCCACCGCTGGGGCCTGGCCTTCCCCGACCCGCACTACGCGCAGCAGGAAGACCGCTTGCGGCGCGAAACCGTCATCAGCGTGCCCACCCTCACCCTGCACGGCAGCGAAGACGGCGCCAACAGCCCGCAAACCTCGGAACAGCGCGAACACCTGTTCAGCGGCCCCTACCAGCGCACCGTGCTGGCCGGCGCAGGCCACTTCCCGCAACGCGAGCAGCCCGCCGCTGTGGCCGCCGCCTTGCTGGCGTGGCTGCAATCATGCGATGCCCGCTAGCGGATTGTGTTAACTTCGGGACAAGGAGGCCACAACACGGAGGCAAACCGTGGAAGATATACATGCCCTGGCGTCCATGTTGGATTTGTACCAGTTCAGCCTGACGATCATCCTGGTGCTGCATGCGCTGAGCCTGGCGCCACAATGGCAGCGCCACTATTTCAACCCGCGCTTCCTGCGCGTGGCCATGCTGGGCATGATGCTCGGCATCGGGCAAGGCGCGGTGATTGTCGCCGCGGTGGAAGTGAGCGCCATCGCGCGCGGCGGCGGCATTGCCCTGCTCGGGGCCGCCATCGTGATGCACGGCTGGGTCGCCGTGCAGAACCTGTTCGCCAGTTACGCCTTCGTGCACCTGCACCGCCCCAGCGCCTTGCTGGCGCGCCGCATGGCGTGGGCCCAGCGCCCGCTTGGCTACCTGAGCGCGACCCTGACCGTGCTCGCCGGCTTCACGCTGGCGTGATCAGTTGCGCCCGGCCGAAGCGCGCTCCGGCCACACGATCTGGTTATCCACCGAATACAGCCGGCACGGCTCCCTGCTCGCCGCCTGGCAGGCCGCCAGCGCCTTCTCGTTGGTGTTCTCGCCCTCCTCCGCCCAGCCCCAGGAACCGGTGCTGGAAATGGCGAAGGCGCGCGGCGTCGCCTTCTTCAGGAACTCGCGGTACTGCTCGCGCCCGCGCTGCGGCAGGTAAGGCACCGCCTCCACGTCCTCCAGTGCGGCGTACTGGGTAGCGCGCTGCACCGGCGGATCGGCCACAGCATACACCTCGCGCGTCGGCATCCCCACGCTGGCCAGGAAACGCTCCACCTCCGGCAGCCACACCGCCGAGCCATCGCGGTTGCCCAGCAAGCCATGCGCATCCTTCTTGAAAGCGCCGAACGCCACCAGCTGCGCGCGCCCGCCCGCCGCCGTGAAGGCCGCATGCATGCGCGCCGCCAGCTCCGGCCCGAAGTAGCTATCGTTCGCGCCATACATCCACATGCTGGGCAGCTTGTTGCGCCGGCCATACTCGGTGAACGCCTTCACCAGCGCACCGCGCCAGTCGCACAGGTCGCCGTGCACCTTCAACCCGCCCGCAAAATTCATGATGCCGCGCACGCCCGGCAGCTCCTGCGTCGCCGCCGCCACGCTGGCCAGGCCGCCGAACGACTGCCCCGCCAAGACGATGCGCTCGCCGTCCACCCAGGCCTGGGTACGCGCAAAGCGCACCACATCGGCAATATCGCCCGCCTGCTCATAGCCGTTGGCCGTCATATTGCAGCCGTATTCGACGAACTTGCCGGTGGAATTGGAAAAACCGGTGCGCATCGGCACCATCACCGCATAGCCGCGCCGCACAAAGGCCGTGGCCAGGTAAATGAAACGGTCGCGCGCCTGCAGCTTGGGATTGCCGGGAGCCTTGCCGTGGTTGACGATCAACAGCGGGAACGGCCCCGGCCCCGGCGGCCGGAACACCGTGGTTTCCAGCTGCTGGTCCTGGGCCCGGCCCGCCGGCACCATGATGACTTGCTCGTTCAGCCGCGCATCGAGCGCAAGCTCCCCCGCCTGCGCGAGCGGCAGGCTGGCAAAAGCCAGCAACACGGCGGCAAGTCGGGCGCGGAAGGCGTTGATGGTGCTCTCCAGAACGAAAACATGCGATAGACAAACACGATTCTTATGCGCACAGTTCTGGAAAGCAATCCCAAAAGATTAATCCTAGCAATTAGTTCAGGCTAAGCAGCATGGAATGCACGGATTCCAATACCTCGTTGGCAAGTTCGGGGTCGGATTTGTAGACATTGCGCGACACCCCGACGGCGCCGATCAACGCCGCCATGATGCCCAGCGCCCGCCCCCGTTGCTCGGGTGGCAACTGCTGGGCGATGTAATCGGCCATCTGCCGCAAGCCCGCCGTATAGCCCGCCCCCACGGCAGCATCCTGCCGCGCCACCTCGCTCGCCGCCGCTGCCAACGGGCAACCGTCCGCCAGGTTGTCGCGCTGCTGCGGCGCCAGATAGAAGGCGATCAGCTCCGGCAGCGTGACGGGACGCTCGGTCACCTTGCCATACGCGGCCCGCGTGCTGAACTGCATGGCCTCCGCCGCCAGCGCATCCTTGGACGGGAAATGCGCATACAAGGCGCCATGCGTCAGCCCCGCCGCCTTGCTGATTTCCGCCACGCCGACCCCGTCCATTCCCTTCTCGCGGAACAGGCGCGCTGCCGTCTCCACCAGCGTCTGCCGGTTCTCCGCCGCTTTCTCTTTGGTGATCTTCATGCAGGCCTCCCACACAATCATTGCGACCATCATCATAGCATATGTTGCAGCGTGTGCTTATTTTTTGGGCAGGGACAGACATTGCCGCACGGAATCAGGTAAACTGGCGCCACTTGCCCTAAGGAAATTCACCACCATGGCTATCTCCGCACTCCAGGCAGGCCTGTCCGGCCTCCAGTCCAACCAGCAAGCGCTGGGCGTGGAAGCACACAACGTCGCCAATATGTCGACGCAGAATTTCCAGCCGCAGCAAGCGCAGTTCCAGCAAACCCCGGGCGGCACCAGCGTCACCATTTCCAGCGCCGCACGCGACCTGTCGGCCGCCGCCAAAGCCGGCGACGCCCCATCCGGCACCGACCCCGCCAGCTCCATCACCAACTCCCTGGTCTACAAGGCCGGCTTCGACCTGTCCGCCAAAGTCGTGCAAGCCGCCGACGAACGGATCGGCACACTGCTGGACATCAAAGCTTAACGCGCGCGGCTTCCCGCGCTATGCTGTCGTATAGGCAGCGTGGTGGAGGCTCGCATGGATGACTTCGAACTGCCCCTGGACGACCGCAAGCAAGCAGCCGAGCTGCTGGCAAGCCGGCTGGCGCCCCTGCGCGGCCAGCACCCGCTGATCCTCGCCATCCCGCGCGGCGCCGTCCCCATTGGCCGCATCATCGCCGACCGCCTGCAAGGCGAACTCGATGTGGTACTGGTCCGCAAAATCCCCTCCGCCATCGACCCCGAACTGGCGGTCGGCGCCGTCGATGAGCTGGGCAACCGCCAGCTCGCGCCCTACTTCGACCGCACCCGCACCAGCATGGAATGGGTCGAGATGCAGACCCAGGAGCAGCTGGCCCTGATGCGCCGCCGCCGCGCCAGCTATGGCAACACGCGCCCACCGGCCGACCCGGCCGGCCGCATCGTCGTCATCGTCGACGACGGCCTTGCCACCGGCTCCACCATGGCCGCCGCCCTGCGCTCGGTCCGCGCCCGCCAGCCCGCCCGCCTGATCGCCGCCGTGCCGGTCGCCGCACCCGACTCGCTGGAAATGATCGCCCCGCTGGCCGACGAAATTGTGGCCCTGGCAGCACCGATGAACTTCACCTCCGTCAGCCGCCACTACCGCGCCTTCCCGCAGGTGGAAGAAGACGAAGTACTGCGCCTGCTCAGCCCCGGTTAGCCGCCGGCCGGGCGCCCCCATCCGTGCGACTTGCAAGCGCCGCGTATGCCAGACTTGCGCCGAGGAGATAAGCAGGCATGACAGCAAAGGACCCGCGCCAGCACGACCGCCGCGAAGGCGACCGCAGCCACAGCCGCCGCAAGGACGACGCCCCGCGCTACCTGGACCCGGGCGAAACGATTTTCAGCCTGTGGGGCCGCATACTGCTGGCACGCTACCGGCGCCTGGCCGCCGCCGCCACCCGCCACATCATCCAGCGCCCGCTGCACATCGGCGTCTCAGCCCGCATCTACCACCCCGAACCCGGCGCCACCGGCCTGCGCAGCAAGAACCTGCAATACCTGGAAGAGTCCATCGCCCAATGGGTCATGTCGCGCGACGTGCTAGTCTTCATGATCCCCACCGTGAACACCAGCGGCCTGCTGCACCCCTCTAACATCCGCCTGCGCGACTACGCCAAACACCTGGACGGCCTGGTACTGCAAGGCGGCGCCGACGTCTCACCGCACAGCTACGCCGAAACGCCCACCCGCCCCGAATGGAGCGGCGACCGCGCACGCGACATGTACGAACTGGAACTGCTGCATGAATTTGTGGAGGCCGGCAAACCCGTGCTCGGCATCTGCCGCGGCTGCCAGCTGTTGAACGTCGCCTTCGGCGGCACGCTGTACCAGGACATCGCCACCGACGTACCGCAAGCCCACCCCCACGTCTCCGACGACTACGACCAGCACCGCCACGAAATCAGCTTCCCGCCAGGCTCCTCATTGCACTCCATGGTGCAAGGCCCGCCGCGCGCCCTGGTCAACTCCATCCACCACCAGGCGGTAAAGACGCTGGGAAAAGACATGCAGGTGGAAGCCCTGTCCTACCCGGACAATGTGATCGAAGCGATCCGCTACCAGCGCGCCCCATTCGTCATGGGCCTGCAATGGCACCCCGAATTCCACCGCGCCGGCGGCGTCGAACTGCTCGACTGCACAGGCATCCTCGACAGCTTCCTCCGCGCCGCGCGCGAGACCCGCTTCTAGCTGCGAGCTTACAGCGCGCGCCACTCCAATCCCCCCGGCAAAGACGCCGGCCCAAACAGAAAATGCAGCACCCGCCGCCGGCTCACGCCGCACGATTTCGAAGACCGGTGCAACAGCAACGGACGCATTAGCAGCGCATCGCCCGCAGCAGCCAGGCAAGCGCGCTCCCCGCCGCGCATCTCCGCCGCCGCCGCAGCCGGGATTACGCCAAGCCGATGCGACCCCGGCACCACATACAAAGGCCCATCATCCGCCCCACAGGAATCCAGATGCACCCGCACCGCCACCAGCTGCTCCAGCACAGCCAAGGGCGGTTGCACATACCAGCCATCCTGCTTGCGCGACCACCCGCTCGCGCCAGCGACCTCGCAACGCCCGCGCACAGGAATGCTCAAATCCTGGTGCACCGGCACCAGCCAATTAACAGAATCGGATTTCTCAAAGAAAGTGCACTGCACAGCCACATGCCCAGCAGGCATGATCGCGCCCAGCGCGTCGGAACGCAGCAGCCGCCCCGCCAGATCCGCACACCAGCCCTGCTCCAGCATGGCCCGCGTCCCCGGACCGCCAACACCCGGCTGATGCCCAAGCAGCCCGGAACACTCGCCCGCATTAAGTAGACCGGGCAGCGCAACCACCCCATCCCGCGCGAACTGGCCGGCAAGCGTCACAGCTCAAGGCTTATCGTAAAAGACCAGCGAACTACCCAACGTCAATGCTTCCTCAATATGGGCATGCAGATCCTTGAACGGCTGCTTCTCAAGCATGTCGGCCTGCAGCACGCTGAACGTATCCATCGCCACGTTCTCGAAACCGAATTTGGCGCACTCGATAATCGCCGAATCCCACAGCGCATCCGCCCCCTCCTGCAGCAGGAACATCATGCACTTATGCAGCGCATGCTCCTGCGGATAGGCATATTCATAAACCGGCTTACCCTCGAAAACGCCTTCGAAGGTATAAATCCCCAGGACACTGTTATCGCTCATGAGCTGTATTCTTTTACTGGTTGAATCCCGCCGGCAAAGCGGGGGGCGAGCCTGATTATACGCCGGACTTGGAACGCCCCAATGCCCGGAACAGACGCCAGAAAATAGCCGTTATCAGCACCAGCGCCCCCACCAGCAACCCCAGCCCACGCCACGAAAACAGCATCGGCGCACTGGCCAAAGGAGGCTGGTAAATCAACAGCTGGTCCTGCTGATGCATGCGCAACGGCACACCAGGCGCCAGGTAAGTCTCCCCCAGCACCGGCTCCGCCGTGCCGACCGCCAGGTGACGCATCGCCTTATGCACCTTGGCCGCCCAAGCCACATCAAACTCCGGCACGCCATGCGCACCGAAGTAACGATAGCCCTTCCCCGTCGCCTGCAACAGCTTCCCGATTTCATCGGCATACACGCCAACGTCGCTACCAGGCAGGAACGCCACCAGTCCGCCCAGATGCTGGTACAGGAAATCGCCAGCAAACACATAGCGACGCTCGTGATCAACAAAACTCGCCGATTCATGCGCGTGCCCAGGCGTAGCGCGCACCTCGATAGCACGGCCGCCCAGCTCGATCCTCGAACCCGGAGCCACCCAACGCAGGATGCGCAGGTCACGCCCACCGGTCAACGTCTCCGACGCATCGATAGCGACCTTTCCGCCTTCGGCCCGCGCCTTCAGCTCCGGCGTGGCCAACACCAGCGCACCGTCAAACGCATCCAGGTCGCCAGTGTGATCGAAATGGAAGTGCGACAGCATCAGCATGACTGGCTTGGTCGTCAGACTCTCGGCCACCGCACGCATGCTGCGCGCACTCGCCGGACGCTCACCCGAACCCGCATCGATCAACAGCGCGCGCTCCTGGCCAGCGAGCAAGTAGGACGAGTTGTACTGAGAAGATTTGGGCTCGCCGATGATGAACGTGCCGTCATCCAAGGCCTCCACCGCATACCAGTCGTCGATAAAACGCGCGTTAGGGCTCCACAACTCGCCGGTGCGCACCTTCCCGAACACCCGGTCGCTGGCATAAGGCGCCTTCGCCAGCCACGACGCGGTCAATAAAAAGGCAAGCAGCAGGACGATAGTGGCGATGAACGCGAGCAGAATGGGTCGGTACTTTGGGGGGATGACGGACATTAAACAGCAGGGCCAAATTGAAATCAAAGCAATTGTAACCGCTTGCCGCAGCCCCTGCTGGAGCCGGGCCATTGCCCACCATGGCGGTATTCCAATCGACTCCACGCGGGCCTAACTAGCAAAAGACAATATGCCAGGATTTGCATACTGGAGGGATATTACCGAATTTCACACATCATTAGGATGTGAACTTGCCCCACGGAGTTATTCCGACGGGCGCCTCCATTGCCCAATCAGTGTTTAGGCGTCATAATATTTTTTACTAAAACGTCAATATGACGTCCATTTATCGTTGGGCCACATGAGCGACTTCGCCGTACAAAAAGAGATTTGCCATCGTTTTGGCGCTACGTTCCTGCCCTACCATCAAATGGAGAAGGTCGGAATCGCGCTTGCGACCTTGTCCGAGCTTCCGTTGAATGCCCTTCGGGTTAAGCCCGTGGATGGAGTTTCGGGGTGGTACATCTGGGGTGGCGAGTATTCCACAGCTAACGATTTCTTTGAGCCGCTCCACATCTCACATCTCCAAGATCACTGTGGGTTGATTGTGCCTTACCTCGGGCTCGCGCCCGGTTGGCGCGTGCAACTGGCTCCAGGCCATGAAGATGTTTGGTTTGATGAAAGCACTGCGAATGAGTAACTATTTGCCCAACCATTCCGTCAACCGGACCTTCGCATCGCTGCGCGCTGCTGCGGCCGGTTACGTCCAACGTTGGGCCACCGGATGACTGAAGCTGAATTTATTGAAGCGATCGATTGCCGCTTTCCTTATGCGGCGCCGCTGCAATGGAAGCGACTGAATGCGCGCGCCGCGCGCATTTCTCCGAACGCTTCGTTCATGGTGGTGCACGAACTTTGCCGTCCTCCTCGCGGCGATCGTACTTCGGTACTGGCGCGTCGAAAGATCCTTGAGCATCTTAATTGGCGCTTTCGTCATCCGCTTATGTCCTCACTTCGTTCGTTGATCGAGGTTGCGATGCGCGGCGAATTGGTCAGTGTTTCTACTGCGGCCGCTGCAATGCGCCGAGTGGCTCGCTATCCGTTTCAGTTTAACGCGCTAGCTATCTGTTACTTCGCCTGTGACGACAAGAATGGCCGGCTGGACCAATTATACGAATCAATCGTAGATCGCTGGTCTCTGCCCAACAATAAATTCCAGCGGACGCCTGACGGCGCCGCTGAATAAAGTACGTTATGCCACTGATCATGGACGCTGAAACTTTTAAGAAGCTGATTCACCCACCTTTGAAGGAGCGCGGGTTTAAGAGGTCCGGGGCTACTTGGCGTTTGCAGCAACCTGGAAGTGTCGCCGTTCTGAACGTTCAAAGGTCCTCTTGGGGTGGTGGTGATTTTTATGTGAACCTTGGTGTGTATTTTTCGGAGATCGGCACCGATCCCTCACCGACTGAGAACAAGTGTCATGTACAGTTTCGCCTTGATGTCGAAGATCCACTCGTGGTGGCTGAGAAGGCAGCTAGTTGGTTCGCTGAGAGGTCGCGGCTTCAGGATGCCGCACGACTAGCGGAGTCAGACTCGAAAAAGGGCTTGGTGTTTAAGGAGGTTCGTAGTGCACTCCAAGCATAACCATCAGCTCCAGCGGACGCCTAACGGCGCCGCTGAGCAAGCACGTTGGGCGTAAGTGCATGGATCTCGCTGATCACATTTTTTTGAAGAGGCTGCCTTCGGCCGAACCTGAATGGATCGCCGAATTATTGGCACGCTTGGTTTGGCTGACCGACGACAATGGACATGAAATCTCAGATTCGTTACGGCGTTGGCTCGCCGAAGACGACCTCGCGAAAGTTGAAATTGCATTGGCATTTCGGGAAGTCTGGCTATGGAATACGCGTGATGAGATGGATACCATCCTTCGCTCAGTCGAAGCACGCTTCCCGACCTTGCTTGGGCAATGTGCCGCATTGCGTGCCGCCTGGAAGAACCAATTTCCTGAACTGTGAGGTTAATGCCCAACCATGTGCTCAACCACGCTCACTCCGTTCGCTGGACACGCCAATCGCTGCGCGCTTGGCGTGCCGGTTAGCTTGAATCGTTGGGCGCAAAAGAATGGATAAGTCGAAAGTTGAAGCGGCGCTAGCCGAATTTGTGGGGGCCTTTGAAGTCGTCTTTCGCTACGACTGGGATTACACTCGCGTCATGATTCGTGACGAAACTGACGGGGCTACGTTTATCGAACCGGGACTGGATGACGAGTCCGAGGATTGGGGCGCACGAGGCGCCTTGCTCGAAAAGTACAGAGCATTGGTCGTCGCAATGAAGGAGGCTGGAATTGAACCGGTCTTTCCATTCCCGCTCACGAACCTTCCAGGTTACAAGGGGCGGGTGTAGTGATCGTTTAGCCCAACCTTGCGGTCAACTGGACGGCCTCCACGCTGCGCGTTCCGTCAGCCAGTTACCTTTGACGTTAGCGCCTAGAACACATGAAACTAGACCTCCGGCACTTCCTCGTTGCTACAGCAATCCTCATGCAAAGTCTTGTGGCAAATGGGGCGGAGCGGTTCGCTGTGGTTGATTACCTTGGGAACCGCATTCCGCTTTCTCGTCCGTATGCCGACTTTGACGAGTACAAAGACGATCCGAAAAACCTTCCTGCGCAATCAATCCGCCGTGTCGAATCGATCATGCGTTCGACTCCATTCGGTCGGGACTTTCCGAATACGGAAGCACTATCTCGTGAGCTTGAGCGAATCCAGTTCCCTGGCTACGGCACTTTCTACGCAAACCAACTCGGCGCGAAGTTAGATCCTTCCTTGGAATTGGTTTATGTCGAAATCCCCGGCGGTAAACTAAATCGGTATTTCGCAGTCGAACTTACAAGTGGTGGGGTACTACATGTCATTGCTGATTTTGTTGCACCCGCCTCACCGGAAATCACTCGTGTTCATCGGAGGAACGGTGTGCTTTCCTTCGAGTCCTCGCAGGGCAAAGTAATTCCAGTCAAAGTCGAAAAGGCGCGCTAACAACATGCTCAACCTCGCTCCCTTCGGTCGCTGGGCACGTCAAAGCTGCGCTTTGCCGTGCCGGTTAGCGTGAACGTTAGCCCAATGTCCGCTCCGTTCAAAGAATACGAACTCGTTCGCGTGCGCCAGTTGATTCAGTCCGCTGACAATCTCGATGGGTGGCGCTTGAATCAGCGAGCGCCAACACCAGGTGACGTTGGAATGTTGCTCGATATCTTGACTGCACCTGGCCGCGCGAATAAATATGTCGTCGAATGTTCCGGTAAAAACGGCATCTTAGTTTGGTTAGCTGATTTTTTCGAAGAGGAGATTGAGCGTGTGTAATTGGGCTAACATTGCGGTCAACTGGGTTGCCTCCACGCTGCGCGTTCCGGCAGCCAGTTACCATGAACATTGGGCTAACTAATGTCGCAATGAAAAGTCACCTGAATGCATATTTGTTTTTGTTATGCCTAGTTACGGGAGCGCATGCTCAGGTGGCAGGATCGACTTGGCAATTAACCGTTGAGGATTTAAATCACATTGTGAAGGCTAAAGCGACAATTCGTTTTACGAACCAGGCCGCGACTGAGTCTTGCATGAGTGGGAATTGGAAGCGTGTGATTGTCGAGGCGAAGGATGGTGACGACAAATTCTTCCCGCTGTCTGAGCCGCTAGCGTACCAACTTGATAAAGGGCGGCTTACGCTTGGTCGCGTCAGTGTTTGCGACGGGTATCTATTCCTAGATGGCAAGTTCACGGAAGAGAAGATTAAGGGCGGATTTAACTCAGTGAGCATAGGGTACAGTAAAGCGCTTGGTAAGTTCTCACTGCATCGGACTGGAAAAAAATTGACGATATTGCCCAACAATTCCTTCAACCGGACCTCCGCATCGCTGCGCGCTGCTCCGACCGGTTACGTCCAACGTTAGGCTGTTATGAATTCCTTCCAAGGCCAACTCGAAGAAGAGCTGTATCAACGTGCGGGTGAAGTGCTTCACTACATTTGGGATCCTATTGGAGTGGCTGGCGCGCCTTTGGCCCGCGATGAATACGATCCGTACTTGTCTACGGTCTGTGCCATGCTCAAGTCAGGGTCTTCTTCGGAGGACATGGCAAACTATCTTCAACAGATCTCGCTTGACAGTATGGGGTTACACGCAGACTTTTCGCATGCTTTGCGGGCAGCATCGGCACTCCTGGAATGGAAGAAGGTTCTGGATGAAAGATATACCTAACCTAGCGGTCAACCAGACCGCCTCCACGCTGCGCGTTCCGGCAGCCGGTTACCTTGAACGTTAGGACGAGCTTGGACTTTATCTTCGACATATGGGACACCCCGGCTATTGTTGGCTCGATAGTAGGATTCATACTCGCGGGGATTGTTTATGCGTGCTTGCCCGTGCATTTTCCTCGTGGTGAGATCGCCGGCGCAGTGTTTGCACTTTCATTTATTGTGGGCTTGATTTATGAGTTTAAGGCTTCATCGAAAGGGGAATAGTGTGACGTTTCGCCTAACCTCCAATTCCAGCGGATCGCCTTCGGCTCGCGCTGAATCCGCACGTTGGGCCACTCCATGAAGATCAAGCCGGGAAAGTTTCCTTGGAAGTTGGCGTACCTCGGATTCTTTGCGTGCTTTCTCGCACTGGGGGCATTTTGGTACAAATTCCCTCGTCCGAACAATGCGCTAGGATCGGAGCTATGGCTCCTCCTCGGTGTCCTTTGCGGGTGGATGTCATTCCTTACCTATAGGTCTGGCGTTGCGACTTCGCGCTTTGGGAACATCTATCACCGTAGCACCAGCCCAGTCGCATTCTGGTTCGAAGTGATCTTCTGGGGTAGTTTGAGCTTACTTTCAGTTCTTCTAGTCGTAATAACATGATCAAAACGCCCAACAATTCCGTCAACCGGACCTTAGCATCGCTGCGCGCTGCTGCGGCCGGTTGCGTCCAACGTTCGGCTTCATGAATCCGATTCTTTCATTACGCATAGATGACAGCCCAATTGCACCTGCGCAGTTCGCGGTCCCAGGCATGAGTTTAAGCTCCGCACGTAATGGGATGAGGCGCCACTCTTTCGTGCTCGCAGTCGATACGGTTGGAATGATCGAAATCTTAACCCCGGCATACGAAGCTTGGGTCGAAGAATCCAAGCGAGATGACGCGATCTGCGGTGGGCCACAGGATGCTCTTGCAATAGCTGGATATCCGCCATTTCCCTGCCTCGTCGGGAATCCTGATCTTTTACAGCTGGTCCTGGGCTATCTGCAAACGGACTTCCTTGAAAGATTGACCTGGGACGGTGCCACCGAAATAGAATATTGGCTTGATGAAGTAACGGGATGTGATTCCGACAAACAGCGGGTCGTTCTTACCGGCGTCTGCTACAGTAAAAAGTGAATTAATGCGGCCGAACAATTCCGTCAACCGGACCACCGCATCACTGCGCGCTGCAGTGGCCGGTTACGTCCAACGTTGGGCCACATCAAGGGACTTCCTCTTATGAGCAACGACCTGCCAAATCTCGGGGTGCCTCTAGATTCATCAGCTAAGCAAACGCAGTTGGCGAGGCTCCGTCAGATCATTAGTCCATTACTTTCGTCTAAAATCTCTGAAGTTGCGCCTTTTTCAGGCCTCACACAAACATAAGGAAGAGACATGGAAGAAGACCCTGGCGGTATCGATAAAGACCGGGGCCATCCCCGTGCGATTCAAATCATCCCTGACGAGTTCTTCTGGGACTGCACCGATGAGCTCGCTCCATTTGGCTCAGATGAGGGAGACATGGCTCTTTCCGAGTATCGCGATTGGCGAAAGGAAAATCCAGTTGAACTACTTGTGGAATGCATCATCTGGACAATCGAGTCAGTCGGAGAGATTGATGCATCTGAATACTCGGACGCAATCTTCCATGAGTCAACCGTTCGTGAGCAGATCGAAGATCCTGATTTCGATGACCAGCAATTGATCTACACAACGGACGTGTCGGTTATAGCTACAGCTTTTGGTCAGCTTGCAGATGAGGGAAAGATTGATCCATCCGCCAAGCCCTATGCTGCACGCGCGCTCAAGCGCCAACAGGTTTGGGCCAGACTTCAACCTGATTGGGCGCACGCTGATGAGTACATCGGCAATCTTTCGCGGCTTCAAACAGCGCTAGCAGAGGCCTAACAATTCACTCAAACCGGAGCCGCTTCGCAACTCGGCTCGAGTCAGGCGTTGGGCTTTCCGATGAAACGGGCTGGAGCAATAGATCAACTGAACACTTTGCCGAGTGAGACCCTCATTTACGCGCGCCAACCGTGGAGTCGCGCCATCGGCGTGGTTTTGGCCTCATTCCCCCTGCCCCTCGGATTCCGGGGGAAGCGAAGGAAAGCGGCCGCCCCACTCCGCCCAGCAGAACATTCCAGCGGATGCCTGACGGCGCCGCTGAAACAACACGTTTGACCTTCTAACATTTATGCTCTCATCGCTAATCTTCACTGTGACTTTCTTGCCAGGGATTGCGCCCCCCAAGGGTTGCAGAAATATAGAACAAGTTCCGCCGAGTGCGGAGATTGTTCGGACCCACGGTGTCGACTTCGCAGTATTTCCTAGCCGCGCACTTCCACGCCCATTCACAGGTTGCCAGTACATTTGGATGGGAGATGCCGACGACTTGAGCACTATGGAGAAGTTTAGCGTTTCGTTTTTCAAAGACCATAAAGTTCAATGGCTTGTTGGGAAGCAGCCTGATGATCCGCCTTTCAAATGTATATACGAAGGCGGGGAACTTGTTCACTCAAAATCTGAGAACGCTAAAATGTGTCCCAAAGCCGCAGTTCTCCAAGGAGAAAAGTAAATGCCCAACCATAGGCTTAACCACGCTCACTTCGTTCGCTGGACACGTCAAAGCTGCACTTTATCGTGCTGGTTCGCGTGAACCTTGGGGCCGCAAGCACATGAATCTACCTGTTACCAGTGACGACGCAGGAATCTTCGCGTTTGCGATGTCGTTCGATGCGTATAAGTCTTATGGCTCTCTTGAAGCCGCGGCTGATGTCGCGCGGCGTGCGCCGCGCTCATGACTAGAAGAAGCTCGCGCCGAATTACTATTCAAGGCCCGGGCCGCGCGTCACGCAGGCTCAGACCTTCATGTAAAAACCTATGTTGAACTTATGCCGCTACTGGTCAAGTTCCCCGGCGGAGCGAATCCTTGAACGGTCGCTTCTTTTCCGGGCAAGTCGCTATTTGCCCAACCTTACATTCCACCGGACCTACGCAATGAACCGCGCAGTCCGGTGAATTCGCACGTTAGCCTCCTCTTTATGCGATTCAACATTCTCAATGGCACCGCCTTAGTGGGCTGGAGCGAGCTTGAGCGGGGCGACCCTCCAATGGGTTGTGCCTCCGGTCGCTTCTACCCTGAGCCTGCGTATTCTGAAATAAAGGCTTACGTGGTGAGTACATTGGACACAGTTCAAGACAAGTTGCGGCTTACGGTTCATACCAGCGACGGTGAGCAATTGGATCCTATTGGTGGCGTCCGAATTTCGGATCTTTCCTCAGAACTTGGTGAGGCCGAAGGCTTGGAGGTTGAAGTTGTGGGTGTTAGTTACCCTACCTATGAGCGCCTTTTCCCTAATCATGTGCAGGCATATGACGAACAATTCAAAGCGGGCTAAACACATGCTCAACCTCGCTCACTTAGTTCGCTGGACACGCCAGTCGCCCCGCGCTTGGCAGCGCCGCTTAGCTTGAAACGTTAGGCTAACGATGACTTTGTACTGGCGACTCTTTAACTTCATTGTCCGACGGATCATGTCCGTAGCTTTTGCCGTCGGCGGCCTTATCATGGCCGTTGCAAGCTTCCCGTACATTCTTCCAGGCGGCACAATTGATATTGATGGAGTTCCTTCCGACGATCTGGTTTTTCGTTGGACCGCATTCATGCTACCGTTGATTATCGCTGCATTCGGTGTCGCGCTTTACCGAGCCAAGCCATTTAACCCACCTTGGCGCAGTGTTTAGATCGACAACGCGTAACCCCTTAATCAACCGGACAGCTTACGCGCTGCGCGCTCCAGGCGCTGGTTCTCAGAAACGAAAGAAAATGAACGACGACACAATCTTTGGCAAGCGAATCCTTGTCGGGCTTACCTACCTCGATCGCGCCGGCGCGGTTACGAAACAGATCCAACTTCACGGAATCATTTCCCGGCTGGCGGAGCACTCTCTTTATTTTGAGCGATCCGATGGCGGCGGTGAGTTCTCGATCCCATTTGACGGCGAGCTGGATGTCGCCGACCCGGATTCGATTTATACGCTTCGATCCACGGGAGAGTCGGTTTCTGGGGTCCATTTCATCGCGTCCTGGACCATACATCAGAATCCAGATGAAGGCTAACCATCCAATCCATCGACGCCTGGCGGCGCCGTTAATCGTCAACGTTTGCCTATGATTTCCGATACTTTATGTGATCTGGGGTTCGGCCCAGGCTTGGCCGATCATCTGCTTGATTACGACGAATCCTCGCTGCTCGGTTTCCGATGTCAGCCTCCATTGCGCTGGATATCATCCCCTATAAGCGCCAGGCCCATAATTCCATTGTGGGAGTGTGGAGCAACTCTGACCTATTACGATAACGAATCCAAGTTCTTCGAGAAGTGTTCTCTCGAGGACATTGACGACGTATGGTGTCGTTACAGCTCGGCGCAGGCTGTTCTCGCTGACCTCTTCATAGAACTTTACGAGGATGAACTGGAGGATGAAGACCTTACGTTAGTTGCGAATGCACTTGGCTTCAAGCACGTTGAACGTCTTCTCGCGGAAGTCGGGGCCACAAACCCTGCGTTATACGAGCAGTGGGCAACCGCCTTCCCATCGACATGTGCGGACTAACCCGTACTCCAGCGGACGCCTGTCGGCACCACTGAACCATCACGTTAAGAGACCATGATTTCCTCATTGAGAAAGCTGTTGTCCGGCGAGAGTTCGTCGAGAGGCGCTAGAGTTCCTGATGAATCGGAGTTCCCGCCTGGCACCCGGTTCGTCATCAAAGAGTTTGACGTCCCCCTCGTGCAGATCCCGCGAGAGGATAGATATGAATGGATAAACTGGTTCGGTGGCAAGCCACGGCCCTACGATGTGAAGGGGCTTAAAGTAGGCAACAATTGGGAAGCTGAGTCCTTTCTTGAATGGGCATCGATTGTCGCAGCATCCATACAGCACTAGGGTTTACCCCGTCAGCGCACAGATGCGGCGGCCATCTGCATGCTTCAGCCGCGACTTGTCGTACACCTTAGGCAGTCCTGTCTCCTGGAACCAAGAATGCAACTTCTAAACAATCCCATCGCCGTCCTGTTCCTGTCGTTCATCGTCGGAGTCTTCGCCGATCTCGTGTTGCGCAGGATGCCATTTTATGGATGGTTGAGCGCACGCTACCTGTTTGCCGACTCAAAGACGTATGAGCGTCTTGGGGTCGAGCGGTATCGGAAAATTCTCCTGGCCACGCCGCTGCGCATGTTTAACACCAACATCAAACTGCCGAAGAATCGCGACCTTCAACTGCTGAAGGACATTCGACAACACATCGCCACTGCCGAGGTTTCGCATTGGGTGGGATTTGCCGTGATGATGGTGTTGACGATCTACGCTTGGAACTCCTACGGACCGAAGATAGGTCTCAGTTTCGTCTTCTTTAATACCGTGGGCAACCTCTATCCGTGCCTGCTACAGCAATACAACAAGAGGCGCTTGTATCAGCTGATCGCGGTCATGGAACGGCGTGAATTGTGCACTTGAAAGTATCGCAACTGGCTTGATTTGCAGTTGAAGCAGGCCATGCGGTGTCCCTCCCCAGTTCCAAGCGCTAATACTTCGTTCACCCCGGCCGCGCTGATGCGCGCCGGGCAATTCAAGCACAGTAGGCACTGCTCCATGAGCCCCCCTAAGATTCTTTGCCAAGACATTTCGTACCGATCTGGCTTCGTTGAGGTAATTCCTGGAATTCACGACGACCACGTTAATTTAGAAGTCTGGAACGTTGCGCCCCAACGCGCTTCAACGATCGTGGATGAAAATTCTCTGACCGATGACGATGTTATTGCTACAACCGAGCTCGAATTAAGCATCCCGCAAACAAAGGAATTGATTCGTCGGCTGCAGTTGGCGGTATCCCAGCTCGAAAGTGGCACTGGCCATACCCTAAGCCCCAGCTGCTAGGGATTACTGAGCGATAAGCTCCTGCACAGAAGCGTCCAGATCTTTCAAAGCAGACCACCTTTACGTGGCGTTCCCCTCGCAGGCCGGCCGCCCCCCCCCCAAGCGCGTGGGGCCTTGCATCACGCTTCGGGCTAAGGAGAGCTTTCGCCGGCCCAATTTAATGCTAAAATACTAACATTGCTGACTTTGTTGCTTGGTGGCGCAGTTCTTCTCGCCTATTGCGGACCGGTTCACACCAAACAATTCGATCGAGGCGCAAGCTGCCAATTCCAACTGGATGCCCCAAGCATCAGTCTTCGGGCCACTTGAAACGGTAATAGAAAATTGAAAGTTCTGGATCACGAACCGCAGTGGTGGTTTCTCTTGGAGGATGAAGGATTTCTCTACCTCGACGTGAACTGCAATCACAGCTTCATTGGTTACGATTTCCTGCTCCGGCTCGACGCTAGCGAGGCCGCCAGATTTCAGATTGAAGGGCGCGGGTATATTTCCTGGTTAGCCTCGGATATTCAGAATTCCGCACCTATTCTCACGAACAGCAGTTCCGCCTACAAAGGTCGCGATCTTACAAGCGAGTATTCGACACGCGTCACAGCTGCTGTACAACAATGGCGGCAGAACTTCGGCGGCCCCGATCCCCGTTCAACACCTCCATGATGACACTCATACGCCAATTCTCGCCTGCTGACACTCAAGCAGTCGTCGACGTGATCCTGCCAATCCAGCAGTCCGAGTTTTCCATTCCCATTACGCTCGAGGCGCAGCCGGATCTGCAGGATATTCCAGGCTTCTACCAACGCGGCAATGGCGGTTTCTGGGTCGCTGAATGTGAAGGCGTTGTCGTCGGGACCATCGCCTTACTGGACATCGGCAACGGCCAGGGTGCCCTGCGCAAGATGTTCGTCGCGAAGTCCCACCGGGGCCCGGAGCTTGGCGTTGCCCGGCAATTGATAGCAACCCTGATCGAGTGGTGCCGGTCCCGAGGCATTGACGAGATTTATCTTGGCACAACTAACGCATTCCTTGCCGCGCATCGCTTCTACGTGAAGAACGGCTTTACAGAGGTTTCTAAGGGCGAGCTCCCGGATACGTTCCCAGTCATGGCCGTCGATACCAAGTTCTATGCACGCACCCTTCGCCAGCCCGTCGCCTGAGATGCCGTATGACTTCCCCCAATGCTGCGCTTCGCTGTAGCCAACCACCCTTTTACACTTACGACCATTGTCTTCCTATGCGCACCTTATTCATCGCCACCGCAATTGCTTTAACCGGATGCGCCACCGCTCCGACTACAAACGTTGAAAGCCAGTTCGCTTCATCCGCGAACATCTTCACTCGTGTTGCCGGTACTTGGGCATACCTGAATGAAGGTGGCAAGGTCGATTGCAAATCGAACGAAACCATCTCCTTTTCCAGGGATCTTTCGGTTGCCACTTTCAAATCGACTGAACCATACATCATGGGCGATGGCAGCAAGAGCGACACGGTCACTTACAAGGTCTTGCATGCCCAGGGAAACGTAATAACGATGTTCATCAATGGCGAGACAAGAACCACCGAAGGAGGTGACCCTGTTGTTTGGTCCCTCGTTCTTCTCGATGCGCAAACTTTTGTCTGGCGGCGCACGGATTGGCCGGCTGGCGATTCCACGAATCCACGCATACGCTGCGATGGCTGACCCCATCCGTGGAGCGCGTCGATTGCGTGCGTTGCAGCTAACGGCAGAACGATAGATTTTTGGAGATTCTTCCGGTGAGATTGAGTAACAGCATCAGTGGCGCAATCAAGACCTTCCCGTACTTTAGATGCATTTTAAGTCCCGCACCAGCTCCGGCGCCCCTCAACCGAATCGCTGATAGCTGCCGTAACGGTTAGGCCTGCGGACCTATCATCCGTATGTCAGACGACACTGAAAGCCATGAATTCCATACGAAATCTTTTTATCGCATTCGCCCTTTTACTGGGCACCAGCACGTTCGCTAAGGCAGCGCCCAATGAGTTTGTGCTGGGTTCAGCGGAGGAGGAAGCTGCAGTTGCAGCGCAAGCTCAAAAGGCGATCAATCTCCTCGATGCTGGAGAACATGGGAAAGCTTGGGATCACGCTGCTAAACCCTTCCAGGATTCCACATCAAAGCCAGTCTTCATTGCGGGCATCAAGTCGATGCGCGGCTTGGTTGGTGCAGTCAAGACAAGGTCAGTTCGCGGCATTGGCTTCACTAAAGAGTTGCAAGATGCCCCGGCAGGCCACTACGCTGGTGTCTTCTTCGAAACCACTTTCGCAAACGCCAGCGCATTAGAAGAGAGAGTCGTCCTCTTCAACCAAAACGGTCAGTGGCGCCTCGCTGGCTATTTTTTGAAGAAACGTGTTTCCCTGCCTGGTAAGGCCACCAAATAAGCGACTTGCCGCAAAACCGGTCCTTCCGCCATGCCAGAGCAGAAGGCCGCACTGGCGTTTAGGCCGCTGGTAGCTTTGTTGCTGTGGCTTGTATGCCTTTGGAGTTTTGGCGGCCGGGCAATTGCGCGACGCATTGAGCTTGCGCTGGACGCACACCATTTTCATTCCGTGGTTCGTCCTGAGCGCCCTCGTTGCTTCCCTCCTGCTTGAAGCAACATGCATTCGTTGGTATCGTCGCGCAGGATCTACTAATGAGTATCGACCCCGCCTGGCATCCAGAAAACAGAAAGTATGCAACCCAAAGACCAACTGCCCCTCACTGATCAAGATGTGGAGTACTCCCACTTCAGTTGTTGTGGGGACGAAGACCTGGCGTTCCTGCGCTGTCCAAAATGTAGCCACATCTGGGTGGAATGCTACGAGTGCAGCACCTGGTACATTGACTTGAACGATCTTCGCAAGATCGCAAGCGCCCTGCCCTCCGGGTCCGGCGAGAGTCCATGTTGCCCCGAATGCCAAGTGGCTTTCGAGGATGAGCACTATCTGAAGCAAAGCCACGCGGGAAAGTACCGGCCAACAGCGTTCCAGGTCGTGGAAGCCGGGTTGGGTAGGTATCTGGCCAGCCATCTCCACCAGATCGACCAGCAAACGCCCATTCCTCTCTTCATTGACGATGGCGCCCCTGTAGTGGAATACGCAGTGCTCCAGCAAAAACTGCTGCCCAAGGGATATCAGCCGCGCCCCCACGCCGAATGCCAGATGTCGCCCGTCGGATTCTTCATCATCGCAAAAGGTTCAGGTATCGATGGCGAGCCAGTGTACTGGCTCCGAGGGTTGGATGATCAGGGCCAAACGGTGGTGGGAGACATGTACTACACACTTGAATCTGCGAGGGAGTTTCTGCTTGTTGAATACGGGGTGCAGGGCGCATCATGGGTGTCCATTGAGCCACCGCCAGCTCCGATGGCAGCCCAGGGGACCTCAGTGTCCTTGCCGGGACGCGATTGACCAAGGCGTAACAGATGGATCAACAACTCAAGAGAATTAAGGCCAACCACGACAGGATCGTGGATCTGCCTTCCGACAGGCTTTCACGCGTCTTCGGTGCGGGCAAACACAAGTTCGTCCTCAATCCCGTGGCATCGCTGAAGGAAGTGGAAGAGCTGGAGCAGAAATACTCCTTCGTCCTCCCTGAGGGATACAAGCGCTTCATCCTGGAAGTCGGAGATGGCGGCGCCGGCCCTTTCTACGGCCTGAAGCAGCGCTTCACTCCCCTCGGCGCAACGCTCAGGGCCGAGGAGGCCCGAACGTACTGCCGCCCAAGCATCTACACGTCAGGGCAGCAGGTAGCGGAAGCAGGCGCCGGCGATGATGAGGAAGATGACCCTCACCTCCACGGCAATATGGTGCTGTTTGAGGTGGGCTGCGGCTCGGAGGGTGTACTGGTGCTGAACGGTCCCATGCGCGGCAAAGTGTGCATCACGGATTACGGCTACACCCCGCATCAATTCTGCACTCCCTCTAACTTCCTGGACTTGTACGAGAGCTGGCAACTTGCGGTCTTGTCCGGAAGAACTCCGTCAGGATTCGGCTTTTAGCGAAAGTGATATCCATGCCAATAGCCTCGCAAAAGATGCGCTGTACCTGCGCCCTCCTGCCACTATCACGGTCTGCGACCAGCATCCGCCACAACAGGTAAAATATGCAAGTTACACCTTCCGAAATTACGACCGAGCGGCTCCGCTTGCGGCAATGGACGCCGGGCGACTACGGGCCGTTCGCTGCCATCAACGCCGACCCAAGGGTGATGGAGTTTTTCCCTTCGGTCCTGACGCGCCAGCAAAGCGATGCCATGGCCGATCGCTGCTCGGCGCTTATCCGCGAAAACGGCTGGGGACCATGGGTGGCGGAACTTAAGGACAGCCGCCAGTTCATCGGCCTAGTCGGCCTTCAGCGCCCGCGCGTGGATCTTCCCTTCTCGCCGTGCGTGGAGGTGCTTTGGCGCCTGGCGTTCGACCATTGGGGAAAGGGCTATGCATCGGAGGCGGCAAAGGCGGCGATCGGCTTCGGCTTCCAATCCCTGGGGCTGACGGAGATCGTTTCGTTCACGGCACTTTGCAACTCACGCTCGCGCGCGGTGATGGAGCGGTTGGGCATGCAGGCTTCCGGCAGCTTTGAGCATCCTGCCCTGCCGGACGGCCATCCCCTCAAAACGCACTGTCTCTATCGGCTAGGGCCACATCCATTTCCGATTTGAAAGTGATGTGAATTCGCATCACTATTAATTTCGAAGTAACGTTATTTTATTGACACTATTTCGACCTTCTCCCATAGTCGTTTGGCGCATATGGTTCCGCGTATTTTGATCAACCACAATAAATGGAGAAGAAATTGAAGAAAATCGCGATCTTTTTGTTTGCCCTGGGTGCAGGCCTGTCGTCGCAATTCGCAGTCGCTACTGACCGGGAAACCTGCCGTGCTGAGTGCAACGCGCAGTACTACGCCTGCGCAGAAATGGTTCCGGAGTATGAATACCAGTGCTGGAAAGAGTCCATCATCTGCATGCGCCAGTGCCCATAACCACTGACGCGCAAAAAAGCGCCTGCTAGCACGAACCGGGCGGGCGCCCGCCGCCATGCGTACCACCATCGCACTCCTCGCAGTGACCTTCGCCGCCACACAGGCCCCCGCTTGCCTGGCGCAGGACTCCTCCCGCAGCGGGCAGCTTTACGATGAGTTGGCGCGCATGGACAGCATGCTGTTTGAAGCAGCCTTCGTCACCTGTGACGCGGGAAAATTCAAAGCGATCTTCACCCAGGACGCCGAGTTCTATCACGACCGCACGGGGGCCAGCTTTGGCGATGCGGTCCGGACTTTAAAGTCCTGCCCGCGCGACAATGGCGTCAAGCGGACCCTGGTCCCCGGCAGCCTGCAGGTCTACCCGATGCAAGGATACGGGGCCATCCAGACAGGCCGCCACACGTTCACCAAAGCTGGTGAACCGGGCGCCGAGGTGGCGCAGTTCGTACACCTTTGGAAGCGCGAAGGCAGCACCTGGAAGCTGGCGCGGGTCCTGAGCTACGACCACAAGCCCCAGCCCTAATTGCCCCGGAACCGCGCGATCGCGGCGTCGACCACACCTTCCACGCTGCCCGACGCGTCGTACTGCGCGCGCAGGTAATGCGCATCGCTGCCCATATGCGTCACCTGCATCAGGTGGTTGAGCGCCGCGCTGCCGCCCAGTGCTTCGGCATGCAGGTCCATGCGCCGCAGCGTGGTGAGGATGTCTTCGCGCAGCGACAGGCTCTCGTAGGTCTTGGGATGCACCACCGTTCCATCCAGCCCGAAGCGGCAAGCCTGGAAGCGGTTGTAGTTGTAGACCAGGTAATCGTCCTCCGCCGGCGGCGCTTCCTTGCGCTCCAGCAGGTAGGAGCACAGCGCCTGCAGGTAGCAGGCCAGCGCCGCGGCGCGCTCCACCGTCAGCGGCGTGTCGCACACGCGCAGTTCGATGGTGCCATACTCCGGTTTGGGGCGGATATCCCAGTAGAAGTCCTTCATCGACTTGATCACGCCCGTGTGTTCCATCTTGGAGAAGAACTCGTGCTCGAACTGGTCCCACTTCAGGATGAAGGGCGCGCGTCCGCTCATGGGGAAGGCGAACACGCTGTTCAGGCGCGCGGAGTTGAACAGGGTGTCATTGCCCTGCACATACGGCGAGGAAGCCGACAGCGCGATAAAGTGCGGCACATAGCGGCTTAGCGAATGCAGCAGGTACAGCGCATCGTCACCGCTGCTGCAGCCGATGTGCACGTGCTGGCCGAAGATGGTGAACTGCTTGGCCAGGTAGCCGTACAGCGCCGACACTTCCTTGAAGCGCGGCTTGGAGAAGATCTTGCGCTCCGACCAGCGCTGGAACGGGTGTGTGCCCCCGCCGCAGATCCCGATATTCAGCGTGTCGGCCGCCTTCACCAGCGTATCGCGCGTTTCATGCAACTGCGCCAGCAGCTCGCCGTGTTTGGTGTGTACGTCGGTGTTAATCTCGATCATGCTCTCGGTGATCTCCGGCGTCACATTGCCGGGGAACGGCTTGCGCTGCAGCAGGTGCAGCAGGTCCGGGCTGGACGCCGTCAGGTCGAAGTCGGACAGGCTGACCAGCTGCAGCTCCAGCTCCACGCCCATGGTCAGGGGCTGCGACGATTTGAATTCTTCCAACGGCATATCAGCCCTCCTCTTTCGCCGTTTCGCGCGCCAGCACCAGCGAGCGCTGCGTGATGATTGGTCCCAGCACTTCCATGAACAAGGTCATGGCTGCCAGCGCCGCCAGTTCATCCACCAGCACAATACCCATATACCGCGTCTGCTCCAGCAGCAGGATCGCGAACACCGACATTGGCGACAAGGCCACGCCGATCAGCGCGCCCTTGCGCCACGAAATGCCGGAGACATGCGAGAACGCCGCCACGGCAATCGTCTTGGTGGCGAAGCGCACCATCAGCAGCAGCAAGCCGAGCGAGGCGCCGGCCACCACGCGCTGCCAGTCCAGCGTGCAGACTGCGAACACGAACAGCAGCACCGTCAACAGTTCGCCAATCGCGCCGAAGTTGCGCTGGGTGCGCGTGAACGTCACCCGGCGGTGGCGCGCCATCAGGCCAAAGGTCAGCGTCGCCAGCATTGGCGACAGGTCGGCGGCCTGCGTGATCGACACCAGCAGGATCACCACCATGGCAAACGCCACGGTGCCGTCGCGTGCCAGCGTGCCCAGGCCGCGCAGCAGCGCCGGCGTCAGCATGCCGGCCACAGCGCCCAGCACGGCGGACGCCAGCAGCTCGATCAGGCTGTGCGACACGGCCTGCGTCAGGCTGCCGGATGTCTGGAAAACCCAGAAGCCAACCACCACCTTGAACACGAACAGCGCCAGTACGGTGTTGAGCGCCACCAGGTGCAGCACGCGCTCGGTCACCTGCCCCGAGCTGCGTTCCTCGTTGATCACGCGCAGCACGCCGGCCGGCGAGGTGGACATGGCGAGCGATGCCAGCAGCAGCGCCGTCAACGGCGGCATGCCCTGCCAGATGGCGATGGCATACACCGCGCCAAAGGTCAGTGCCGACTCGGCCAGGCCGCTGATAGCTATCCAGGGATTGACGCGCAGCCAGCGCAGGTTGATGCGGTAACCAAATTCAAACAGGATCAGGCCGAATGCGATATTGGCCAGCAGCGTTACCTGGCTGCTGCCATCCGGCACGAGAAGATCGGGCGTAGCCTGCGCCAGCAGGAAACCCACCAGGCCATACACGCTGATGCGCGGCAGCCTGGTCCAGCGATGGACAAACTCACCAGCAAGCCATGCCAGCAGCATGGCGCAGGTCCAGGCGAGTTCGTCAGAGACGACTAACAAATCGGTCATAGACTTACCTCCGACCTCAACTATATTGCATTTGTGAAAAACGCGTCGCACCCAAGTTCGGTACAATGCCGGCATGGACATGATCAGCGAACACGTATGCCATGGCGGGGTACAGCGTTTCTACCGCCACGACTCGAAAGCGATTGGCTTGCCAATGCGCTTCTCCATCTTTATTCCGGCGCAGGCATCGCAGGGTCCCCTGCCCGCCCTGTTCTATCTCGCGGGCTTGACCTGCACCGAAGAGACGTTCGCCATCAAGGCCGGCGCGCAGCAGTTCGCCGCACAGGAAGGTTTGATCCTGGTCGCGCCCGACACCAGCCCGCGCGGCGCCGGCTTTGAAGGTGAGACCGCCAGCTGGGATTTCGGCGAAGGCGCCGGTTTCTACCTGGACGCTACGCAACAGCCATGGTCGCAGCACTACCGCATGGAGAGCTACATCCACGAACTGCGCCAGCTGGTGATTGATGAATTGCCGGTCGATGCCAAACGCATCGGCATCTTCGGCCATTCGATGGGCGGCCACGGCGCGCTGACGTTGGCGCTGCGCCGGCCGGACTTGTTCCGCAGCGTTTCGGCCTTTGCGCCGATTGCCGCGCCTTCCCGCTGCCCATGGGGCCACAAGGCATTCAATGGCTACCTGGGACCGGACCAGGCCAGCTGGCTGGCACATGACGCGAGCGCGCTCATGGCGGCGCAGGAGGAGGCGCCCTTCCCCAATGGCATCCTGATCGACCAGGGCCTGGCCGACAAGTTCCTTGAGGAGCAGTTATATCCGGGAGTGTTTGAGGATGCGTGCCGCGCCGCCGGCCAGCCTTTGGAGCTGCGCCGGCATGCGGGCTACGATCATGGCTACTACTTCATCTCCAGCTTCATCGCCGACCATGTGCGCTTCCATGGCCGGCAGCTGAAGGAGCTTACTTAGTCAGCACCTTGCGGATGGTTTCCGCCAGTTCTTCCGCCACGAATTTGGCCACGTAAGCATCGGCGCCAACGCCTTTCACGTGGTCTTCGTTGGTCTTGCCGGACAGCGAAGAGTGGATCACCACCGGGATCTTGGAGAAGCGCGCATCCTGCTTCACCAGGCGGGTCAGCGTGAAGCCGTCCATCTCCGGCATTTCCAGGTCGGTCAGAACCAGGGCCACGCGGTCTTCCACCGCAATGCCTTCGGCCTTGCAGCCGTCGGCGATGTGGTTCAGCTTGTCCCAGGCTTCCTTGCCGGTCTTCATCATCACGAACGGGGCGTTCATCGCTTCCAGGCCGCGCTCGATCAGGTTGCGCGCAACCACGGAATCGTCCGCCGCCAGGATGAAGGTGCCTGGCTTCAGCGGCAGCTTGCCGATGGTGGTCTCGTCGATATCCTTGCCGTCGCTCGGGGTCAGGTTGCGCAGGATGGTTTCCACGTCCAGCACCTGCGCCAGGCGGGTGTTCTGCACGTCGCCGTCGACGCGCGCGATGGAGGTCACCATGCCGCCGCCGTGGCTGCCCTCGGCGCTCAGCACCTGGCTCCAGTCCAGGCGTACGATCTCGTCCACCGACTCCACGGCAAAGGCCTGGGTCGTGCGCGCAAATTCGGTCACCAGCATGATGTTCAGGCCGGTCTTCGGCTTGACGCCGACGATGCCCGGCAAGTCCATCACAGGAATGATTTGTCCGCGCAGGTTCACCACGCCCAGCATGTGCGGCTCCGAGCCCGCGACGGCCGTCACTGTCGGCATCGCCACGATCTCGCGGATCTTGAAGACGTTAATGCCGTACAGTTCGGAGTTACCGCTGGTGTCGTCGACGCCGAGGCGGAAAAGCAGCAACTCGAACTTGTTGGAGTTTGTCAGGTTACTGCGCTCGTCAACTTCTTGTTGAACGGAATTCATCAATCGCTCCAATCTTCTTAAATAAGCATTCCCTTTGGTATGGAATGTTTCGGCAGTATAGCGGCCTTTTTTTAAGTTCCGGGAGGGATTAGGTCAGGAAACAACAAAAAAAAGGACACCCGCAGGTGTCCTTTTTGCAATTCTGGAGCGGGAAAAGAGTCTCGAACTCTCGACCTCAACCTTGGCAAGGTTGCGCTCTACCAACTGAGCTATTCCCGCAGAGGAGGCGCTATTATGACAGTACCAGCTGGCAATGACAAGTTCTTTTTTGATTAACATTGCCTCTATAATCTTCGCATGGATTCTATCGAGATTGTCTTGGCCATGCTGCTGGCCGTGATCGCCAGCGCTTACCTCAAACGCATGCTGCCGGCCGGCCTGCCGCTCCCCCTGGTGCAGATCGCCCTGGGCGCCATCATCGCCGCCTGGTCCGGCCACGGCATCCAGCTCGACCCCGAGCTGTTCTTCCTGCTGTTCATCCCGCCCCTGCTGTTCCTGGACGGCTGGCGCATCCCGAATACCGGCCTGCTGCGCGACCGCGTGGTGATCCTGGAACTGGCCCTGGGCCTGGTGATCTTCACCGTGCTGGGCGCCGGCTATTTCATCCACTGGATGATCCCTGCCATGCCGCTGCCGGTGGCGTTCGCGCTGGCGGCCATCCTGTCGCCGACCGACCCGGTCGCGGTCGGCTCCATTGCTTCGCGCGCGCCCATCCCCAAACGCCTGATGCATATCCTGGAGGGCGAAGCCCTGCTGAACGACGCCAGCGGCCTGGTGTGCTTCCGCTTTGCGGTGGCGGCGGCGCTGACCGGCAGCTTCTCGCTGGCCAATGCTTCGCTCACCTTTGTCTGGCTTGTGGTGGCCGGCATCGGTGCCGGCGTCGCGGTCACGGCCGGCGTGGCCTGGCTGCAGGGCCGCCTGACGGCGCGCTATGGCGAACCGGCCGGCTCGCCCATCCTGGTCTCACTGCTGATTCCCTTCGGCGCCTACCTGGTGGCGGAGCGCCTGCATGCTTCCGGCATCCTGGCCGCCGTGGCGGCCGGCATCACCATGAGCTATGTGGAGCTGGGCGGCCAGGCCCTGGCGGCCACCCGCATCCAGCGCACCGCCGTGTGGGACACGGTGCAGTTCACCCTGAACGGCGTCATGTTCGTGCTGCTCGGCGAACAGCTGCCCGACATCCTGCGCGGCGCCAGCGAATCGCTGGAGCAGAGCGGCCATATCAATCCATGGTGGCTGGTGCTGTACGCCATCGCCATCAGCTTCGGCCTGATCGCGCTGCGCTTCGTCTGGGTCTGGGCGACGCTCAGCGTCACCCTGTTCCGCCGCACCCGCCGCGCGCGCGGCGCGCACGGCGCCAAGCCGCACTGGCGCCTGCTGCTCGCCACGGCACTGGCCGGCGCGCGCGGCGCCATCACCCTGGCCGGCGTGCTGACCCTGCCGCTGGTGATGCCCGATGGCGATCCCTTCCCGGCGCGCGACCTCACCATCCTGCTGGCCAGCTCGGTCATCCTGATTTCGCTGCTGGCGGCCAGCATCGGCTTGCCGCGCCTGCTGGGCGGCATGCACTTCCCGGAAGAGCCGGCCGAGCGCCAGCAGGAAGACATGGCGCGCCGCCAGGCCGCGTCGGCGGCAATTGCCGCCATCGAGCGCGCCGAGCTGGCCCTGGCCGATGCCCACCATCCGGACGTGCTGCCGCAGGCCGCCGCGCGCGTCATCGCCCTGTATGAGTACCGCCTCAACCTGGCCTGGTCGGCCGAGGACCAGAGCAAGGAGCATTTCCGCATGATGGACAAGGCCGAACGCGACCTGCGCCTGGCCGCCATGGAAGCCGAGCGCGCCACCATCTTCGACCTGGCGCGCCACCACCACATCTCCGACGAGACGGCGCGCAAGCTGGTGCGCGAGATCGACCTGGTCGAAGCGCGCCACCAGAAACAGGCCAAATGAACCGGCGCGCCACGCTCTCGCTGCTGGTCGCCTGGCTGCTGTTCTGGGCCATGATGGTGGCGACGGCCGTGCAGGATTTCCTGCGCAACGACGACGGGCCGCTGTGGCAGCCCATCCTGTGGGAGACCTCTTCCATGGCCGTGGCCACGCTGCTGCTGGCCTTGCAGCGCCTGGGCACGCGCCGCCACGACGGCCTGCTGGCCACGCCCGCGCGCTGGTTCGCGCGCCAGGCGCTGTGGCTGCCAGTCTGGTGGCTGCTGTTCACGCCCCTGGCCTTCGGCATCCGCCATGCCGTGTATGCGGCGCTGGGTGCGCGCTACGAGCACGAGCCCTGGGGCGAAACCTTTGTCTACGAGAACATCAAGATCTCGATCTTCTTTGCCATCTTCACCCTGATCACCTTCGGCATCCTGTCGTTCCGCGCGGCGGAAAAGGCCAACGCCCAGCTGCGCACCGCCCAGCTGCACCAGCTCACGCAGCAGATGCAGCCGCACTTCCTGTTCAATGCCCTGAACACCATCTCCTCCCTGATGCACACCGATGTCGAACGCGCCGACGCCACCCTGGTGCAGCTGGCCGACGTGCTGCGCGCCACGCTGGACGTCAGCGGCCAGCAGCAGGCGCCGCTCAGCACAGAGCTGCGCCTGCTGCGCGGCTACGCCCGGCTGATGGAGGAGCGCTTCATCGACCGCGTCCGGATCGAGTGGGACATCGACCCCAGCTGCGGCGATTGCCAGGTACCCGTCATGAGCATGCAGCCGCTGCTGGAAAACGTCTTCAAGCACACCGTGGAACGCCGCCGCGCGGCCACCGAGGTTACCATCAGCGCGCGCCGGGTGGATGACGCCCTGCTCCTCGCCATCACCGACAACGCCGGCACGCTCACGGTCCGAGCCGGCGGGCCGGACACTGGTTTACCGGTTTCCCACGGCGTAGGCACGCGCAACCTGCGCGAGCGTTTGCAGGCCCTGCACGGCGACCGCGCCAGCCTCACGCTCACGCAACTGGAACCCGCCGGCGTGCGGGCGGAAATGAGGCTCCCATGCGTCTCCTGATCGTCGACGACGAACGCCCCGCGCGCGACAAGCTGCGCCGCCTGCTGGAACAAGAGCCCGGCATCAGCGCCATCGACGAGGCGCGCGACGGCATCGAAGCGCTGGAAAAAATCGCCACCTTCGCTCCCGACGCCCTCTTCCTCGACGTGCAGATGCCCGAAGTCAGCGGCCTGGAAGTCGCCGCCTCGCTGCCCGTGCCCGCCCCGCTGGTCGTGTTCGCCACCGCCTTCGACGCCTACGCGGTGCCGGCCTTCGACGCCAACGCCATCGACTACCTGCTGAAACCCTTCGACGCCGCCCGCCTGCAGCGCGCCCTGCAGCGCCTGCGCGAACGCATCGCCAGCCGGCAGGCCGCAACTCCGGAGCGGCAAGCTGCCGCAATCCTGCCACCCGGCGCCCCGCTGCAGCAGCTGCTGGTGACCGAGCGCGGCGCCACGCGCGTCGTACCGATCGCCGACATCCAATGGATCGAAACGGCCGACAACTACGTCGTCCTGCACACGCACCAGGGCGCCCCGCTGCTGCGCCAGACCCTGACCGACCTCCTGCCCAGCCTGGGCAGCGACTTCCTGCGCTGCCACCGGCGCGCCGCCGTCCGCCTGTCGCTGGTCGACCGCATCGACCAGCAAGGCCAGCTGGTGCTGCGCAACGGCGCCCAGGTCCCCCTCGGCCGCAACTTCAAACCCGCCTTGCTCGAAGCGCTGAAAAAGTGAACTTCCTCCCGGTCCGGCGGTCTACAGGGGATCAAGCCGGGAGGACACCATGCCACAGCCTAAACTGCTCGCCACCCTCGTTCACATTTCAGACCTGCATATCGGCCGCATCGACCCCGCCAGCGGCGACGCGGCCATCAGCACCCCGGTCCAGGTCGGGCTGGACAACTTCCCCCTGTTCGACGGCCTGCTTGGCCACCACGCCATCGCCCTGCAGGACCTGGAACAGTTCGTCGAAGACCTGCGCGCGGCCGACGAAAAATTCCACCTGATCGCCACGGGCGACCTGAGCCGCGACGGCGACGTGCAAGACCTGGCGCTGGCCCGCAACTACCTGGAACAGGAAATCGACCTCAACCCGCCCGCCGGCAACTTCTCCGGCCTGCATGCCGGCAGCCGGCTGCTGGCCATTCCCGGCAACCACGACCACTGGGCCGGCCACCCCACCCCGGTCGGCAACGGCGCGAGCAATTTCTACGCCGCCCTCAGCCGCGCCCTGCCCGCCACCCACAGTTTTCCACTGGGCCGGCACGGCCACATGCTGCTGCTGGTCGAAGTCGACTCCGACGCGGACGTAGCCGCCAATTCCAGCCAGCGCACCTTCGCCAGGGGCAGCTTCACTTCGCAGCTGCACAAGCTCGACGCCCTGCTCGCACCGCGCCCGGCCCAGGAACTGCGCGTACTGGCCATCCACCACGCCCGCACCTGGCTCGGTTTCACACTCGGGATGAGCGACAGCGCCAAACGCGAACTGGACCGTTTCCTGGAACAGCACCAGATTGCCGTCATACTGTGCGGCCACACCCACCTGGCCAGCGCGCGCCGCCACTATCCGGGCAGCCGCGTCTGCTGGGAATGCGGGGCGGGCACCACGACGCAGTTCGAGACCGTGCCCTTCAAATGGCGCCTCCGGCTGCGCCGGCCGAGGCTGCCCAAACCCCAGACAAACACATTGATGCTGCACCGGATCTACGATATCGCCGGCCGCCTTGAGTGGGAGGCAACGACTTACGTGCGCTCCGCAACCGGATTCAACGCGCTGTCGCCGCCGCGCCAGTTCGCCGTGCTATAGCGCCGGGAGCAGTTGCTCCACCTCGCGGCCGGTGGCGGCCCAGCGCTGCACCAGCTCACCACTGCCCAGGAAGCCGGAAAGCCGTGCTTCCGCCGGCAGTTTGACAAAGGTATTGGCGCCCTGGCAGCGGTAGCCGTTCACCAGCAGGGGCGATACCTGCAGCATGCACGACACGCTGCGCGCCAGCGGCCCGGCCATGCCGCTGGGCAGGTCCTGCGTGCCCGCCAGCTGGGCTTCAAGCAGCGACGGCGCAATCGCCGCGCCCTGCTTGCCATCCCGCACCAGTAGGCCTGCAGCGCGCTGCGCCGGATGGCTGCCGCCACGCCGCAGCGCCCGGTTGAACAGCAGTTCCATGCGATGCAGCGCCTCGAACAGCATGGCAGGCGTCAATCCATACTGAAGCAAGCGCTGCGCCGCAGCGTCGCCCTGGCGGCATGACGGCTGCTCGCGCAGGTAGCGCAGCAAGGCCGGATCGGGCCTGGGTCCGCCCTGCAAGGCGCTTTCCCATGTGCCAGGGGCGGCGGGTGCGCGCATGGCATCCAGTTTCTCCAGCAAGGCCGCCCAGGCGTCCGCCATGGCAAGCTGCTCGTCGGACAACAGATGCGCCAGCTGTTGCTGCGCCTCATCCAGGGCCCCTTCCGGCGCGCCCTCGCCCAGCGACGCATAAACCTCGGCCAGCCATTCGGGATGCCGCTCCACCGCTGCGCTGTCGTCCTCCCCCAGCACCAGGTCCTGCCCCTCCAGGGCGGCCCGGATGTGCGGCGCGTGGGTGCGCACCTGTTCCAGCGCACCGTAGTCATTGAATGCAGTCAATGCATTCCTCAGTATGTCGAGATCGGGCATGGTCTTCCTCCCCTGTGCTTGCGGCCCATCCGCGCTGCGTACCGCATCCAGCAGGGCCCGCGCAAAGCGCGACTTGGCCGCGTTCACCTGTTCCGTTGAAAGCCCCAGTTCGGCCGCCACGCAGCGCGGCGACTGGTCCGCCACCCAGACCTGGTAGGCGATGCGCGCATCGTCCGACTGGGGCGTTTCGTGCATGATGTGCAGCGCGACACGGCTGACCGTGGCCGCCAGCTGCTCGCGCAGACGGTAGCGTGTCAGCCGGTGTTTTTGCGCCAATTCCCGTTCCGCCGGCGCATGGTCCGACAGGAAGTCCGCCAGCAAAGCCTGCTCCGCCGCCGGCAGCGTGGCCACCGCAGCCTGCAGCTGCGCCAGGCGCTGGCGCCACTCCGCCACTTCCGGCGGCGATGGCTCCTGCGCCGCCAGGTCCAGGCACGCTTCCAGCTCCACCGCGCGTGACCTCAGCCGATGCAACTGCAGCTGCCGGCGCCGGCCAAAGCGGTAAAACGCGCTCGCAACATAGGTGGTGAACTCGCCCTTGCCCGCGTCGAAGCGCTCCGCCAGGCTGGGCCATTCCAGGTAGAAGTCGTGGATGATGTCGCGCGCATCCTGCGGCTGCACCAGGAAACCATCGCGCGTCAGGCTGCCCAGCACGCGCCACAGCAACGGCTCGTACTCGAGGAAACCCACTGTCTGCACCGCAACACCCATCGCCATTCCCTGGTAAATGCCCTGTCACCTGTATTGCATCCCGCCCCCGCCGTGGTTGAAATATAGCGCATGGGCGCCGTTCACCCCAGCCGGCTGCCGTTCGCCACCTATTGCTCGCCAGGCAAGCTTTGCGGCCATAAGCTTGCTCCATCGCTAACCAACCGGGCAACTGCCATGGACAACAAACGCCTCTACTTCCTCGACTGGCTGCGCATCCTCGCCTTCTTCCTGCTCGTGCTGTACCACACCGGCATGTATTACGTGACCTGGGACTGGCATGTGAAGTCGCCGGCCGCCAGCGGCGCCATCGAACCGCTCATGCTGCTGTCCTCGCCCTGGCGCATGTCGCTGCTGTTCCTGATCGGCGGTGCGGCGGCCGCTTTCCTGCTCGACAAGCTGGGCGGCAAGGGCCTGGCGAAGGAACGCAGCAAGCGCCTGCTGCTGCCGCTGGTGTTCGGCATGTTCTTCATCGTGCCGCCCCAGTCCTACTTCGAGGTGGTGTCCGACGTCGCCTACCAGGGCAGCTACCTGGAGTTCATGAAGCTGTACGTCACCGGCTACAAGGGCTTCTGCGACCACAACGGCTGCCTCGACATGCCGACCTGGAACCACCTGTGGTTCCTGCCCTACCTGTGGATCTACACCCTGCTGCTGGCCGCCGCCGGCAGCCGCCGCGTGCAAGGCGCCGGCGCCTGGCTGCTGCGCCACCTGCAGGGCTGGAAGCTGTTCGTGCTGCCGATCGCCTTCCTCGCCGCCGGCCGCATCCTGCTGCTGCCATACTGGCCGCACACCCACAACCTGACCGCCGACTGGCACAACCATGCCCTCAGCCTGCCGATGTTCCTGCTGGGCGCCGCCATGGCGCGCCAGGACGGCTTCTGGCAGCGCCTGGCGCAGCTGCGCTTCGTCGCCGTCGGCCTGTTCCTGGCCAGCTGGGCCGGCCTGCTCGCCTTCTACTCGATGGGGGATGTGTTCCAGTCCGCCTGGCTGCCGCTGGCGCGCGTGGTCTACGCCACCTGCCAATGGAGCGGCATCCTCGCCGTCTGCGGCTTCGGCTACCGCCACCTGAATGTCGACAACGCCAAACGGCGCTACCTGACGCAGGCCGTGTTCCCGGTCTACATCCTGCACCAGAGCCTGATCATCTGCCTGGCCATGGCCCTGCGCGCCGCCGGCCTGCAGCCGGCCGTGGAAGGCGTGCTGATCGTGCTGCTGACGCTGGCCATCAGCTTCGCGGTGTTCGAGGTGGTGCGCCGGGTGCCGCTGCTGCGGCCCCTGTTCGGCCTGGGCAAGGCGGCCGGCCCGCAGGCCGGCGCCAGGGATGGCTTAGTTCAGCACCTTGCGTGAGCGCTTGGCGCGGTACATCTCGGCATCGGCAATGGCGAGCGATTCCTCCAGGTCGATGCCGGGCTTGCGCATCGCCATGCCGATCGAGGCCCGCACATCGTAGCCGGCCAGCGTCTCCTGCACCCGCAGCAGCATGGCCTGGGCGTCGAAGTAGTCGCATTCCACCATCAGCATGGCGAATTCGTCGCCGCCCATGCGCGCCACCACGTCCGAGCCGCGCGTCACATCCTTCAGCGCCTTGCTGCAGCGGATCAGCAGGGCGTCGCCCGAGGCATAGCCTTGCGTATCGTTGTAAAACTTGAGGTCGTCCAGGTCGATCGATACCACGCAGGCCGGATGGCCGTAGCGGCGGCAGCGCTCTTCCTCGCGCGCCACCAGCATGTCCCAGCCGCGCCGGTTGTACAGCCCGGTCAGCTCGTCGCGCGTGCTGTCGATATCGCTGCGCTCGGCCTTGCGCACCGCCTCGGTGCCGGCCAGTTCCGCCTCCAGCAAGCCGCCCAGCAGCTCGCCCATCAGCACGACCATATCCTGCTCGTCGCGGATGCGTTCCGGCTGCGGTTCCGGGTCGATCGCGCACAGGGTGCCGAACAGGGTGCCATCGGCGCGCCGCAGCGGCACGCCGACATAGGCGCCCACGGCCATCTTGTCGTGGATCGGCGCACTGGCATAGCCGGGCTCCTGCGCCACGTCGGGCGCGATGTTCGGCCCCTGGCCCTCGACCATGCGCGAACAGAGCGATTCGGCCCAGCTGTACACCTGGCCGGCCTTCACGCCATAGCCGTTGTCCTCGGCGAACAGCACGATCCAGTCATTCCCGTCGGTGCGGGTCACCATCCAGAGCTTGAAGCCCAGGCGCTGCCGCAGGAATTGCATGGTGGCCCTGGAAGCGGCCGCAAAATCGTTCATCATTGCTTGCCTCGTCAATAGGGTTTCTGGCTTCGGGAAGTCCAATTATGCACCTAAACTCCGCGCGTAAACCACCCGGGGTACACTTGGCAACGCACATTTTGTTATTCCGGAGACAATACGATGACACGATTGACTGCCAGGGATTTCGATCCCCGCGTGCTGGACCTGTTCGACCGCTACGTGCACGGCCAGCTCAGCCGCCGCGACTTCATTGCCGCCGCCGGCGCCGGTGTGCTGGCCAGCATGGCGCCCAGCTTCGCCGCGCCGCTGGTGGCGGCGGACGACCCGCGCCTGCGCGCCGCCTACGTGGAATACCCCTCGCCCCAGGGCTACGGCACCGTGCGCGGCTACCTGGTGCAGCCGGCCGGCGCGGCTGGCAAGCTGCCGGCGGTGCTGGTGGTGCATGAAAACCGCGGCCTGAACCCGCATATCGAAGACTTTGCGCGCCGCCTGGCGCTGGAGGGCTTCCTGGCCTTCGCGCCGGACGCCCTGTTCCCGCTGGGCGGCTATCCCGGCAACGAGGACAAGGCGCGCGAACTGTTCGCCAGGCTGGACCAGGCCAGGACGCGCGCCGACTTCGTCGCCGCAAGCCAGGCGCTGAAGGCGCACCCAGCCGCCAACGGCAAGGTCGGCGTGGTCGGTTTCTGCTACGGCGGCGGCATGGCCAACTACCTGGCCACCGTGCAGCCCGACCTGGCCGCCGCCGTGCCCTTCTACGGCGCCCAGCCGCCGGCCAGCGAGGTGCCGAAGATCAAAGCGCCCCTGCTCATCCATGACGCCGAAAACGACGCCCGCATCCGCGCCGGCTGGCCGGCCTACGAGGCGGCGCTGCGGGCGGCCGGGGTGCGCTACGAATACCACCTGTATCCCGGCGTCGAGCATGGCTTCAACAACGACACCACGCCGCGTTACGACGAGGCGGCCGCGCGCCTGGCCTGGCGGCGCACCGTCGCTTTCCTGCGCCAGGAGCTGGCGGCCTAGGGCGGCCTACTTCAGGAATTTCAGCGAGTGGGCGGCCGGCCCCGGCAACAGCGGCGTCGGCCTGCCGGCCACCCAGTCGGCATGGCCGGCCAGGAAATACGGCGACAGCGGGTGGCCGCTCTGGCCGCCCGGCATATTGAACAGGCCCTGTTCCTCGCGCCCCGGGGTCACCGTCATGCGCTCGGACTGGCCGAAGGCCGGCCCCGCCACGCGCGGCATATTGCTGTCGCCCGGCAGCTGGTCGGGCGGCACGCTCAGCCATTTCTTCAGCAGCGGCAGCGCGCCGGCAATCGGGTGCGCGATGGTGGCCGTGTTGCGCGCGCCCCAGGTGGCGGACGCCAGCGGCTTGCCATCCTTGGCCAGGTGCTCGATGGTGCGGTCGAGCGCGGCCAGCTGCAGCGCCTTCCAGCTGGCGTGGCCCGGCGGCAGCCAGCCGGCCGGCTGCTCGTCCAGCAGGCGCGCCAGCACCACCGGCCAGCGGCTGGAGGCGGCGCGCATATTGGCGTCCTTGTTCAGCTTGGCCAGCTCCACATTGGCGCCGCCGTACAGCAGCTCATACAGCGACCACATGAAGGCGCGGCTGGCACGGTAGGCCACCGAATCTGTACTGGCGCGGCCGCTCCAGTTGTCCTTCAGCAGGCGCGCCAGCTCGGCGCGCTGCGGCTTGCCCTGCAGCGCTTCGGCGTCCAGCACCGCCAGCGCGCGCTCGCGCCACTGGCCGATGAACAGCGCGCGGTCGTCCAGCATCACGCTGTAGACGCCCTGCTCGTCCGTTTTCCCGCCCAGCGCCGTCAGGCTGTCGCGCGCCTGGCGCGCGCGGGCGCCCAGGTCGAAGCCGCCGTCGCCCAGCTTGGCCGCGTCGGCGCCGGCCAGCTGGCGGCTGTTGGCCGTCACCAGCTGGCCGCCCGCCGGGTCGCGCACCGACGGGTAGGCCGCCGCCGGCAGCAGGCCCTGCCAGCCGCGCGTGCTGCCATTGGCCGCCAGCGGGTAGCTGGCGTCGACCGGCGTGGCCGGGCGCTGCGGCAGCGGACCGGAAATGGTCCAGCCGATGGCGCCGCCGCTGTCGCCCACCACCAGGTTCTGCGCCGGCATGCCGACCCTGGGCGCCAGCGCCAGCGCTTCCGCCACGGTATTCACTTCCTCCATATGGCGCAGCGCCAGGTTGACCGCGTTCACATCGTGCGCCACCCAGTGCACCGCATACTCGCGCCCGCCCGCCTGCATGATCGGCCCCAGCGAGGTTTCGCGCACCTTCAGGCTGACTGCCGGCCGGCCTTTGACCAGGATGGTTTCCACATGCTCGACCGGGCTTTCCCAGCCGCCCGGCAGCTTGACCTGGCCCGGACGGTCGGCGCCGGCCGCCACTTCCACCAGGTCGATGTAGTCGCCGTAGCTGTTGGTAAAACCCCACGCCACATGGCCATTGCTGCCCGCCACCACGGCCGGCGCGCCGGGAATGCTGACGCCGACGATACGGCGCGTGCTGCCGTTGGCGCCCGGCACCTGCAGCAGCAGGCGGTACCAGGTGCTCGGCAGCCGGATGCCCAGGTGCATGTCGTCCGACACGATGGCGCCGCCATGCTTGCTGCGCTGGCCCGACACCGCCCAGTTGTTGCTGCCCACGCCGTCCACGAAGGCCGCCGCCGCCAGCGTGGCCGGTTCTTTGGCGATGGCCTTGCCCCACCAGTCCGGGGCCCGGGCCGGGATCGGCGCATCGGGCGCCGCCATGCCGGCCGCGTCCAGCGGCGCATCCCACTGGGTCGACTCCGGCAGCAGGAAGGCGCGTTGCTCGGCGCTCGCATTTTCGCGCAGCCAGCCGCGCGCCAGTTCGCGCCCGATGCCCGTCACCTGCAGGTCGATGTACATGGCCCAGGCCACCAGATAGGAGTCCTCCAGCACCCAGGGCCGCGGCCCCACGCCCACCAGCCCGTATTCGAAGGGCCGCGTGCCGAGCGCGTTCAGGCCGTCGTTCACGCCGGCGGTATAGCGCTCCAGCAGCTTGCGGTCGTCGGCCGGCATGGCCTGGATGGCCTGCGCGGCGCGCGCGCGGAAGCGGTGCAGGCGGTGGATGCGGTCGGTCTCCAGCGCCTTTTCGCCGAACAGTTCGGACAACTCGCCGGCCGGCATGCGGCGCAGCAGGTCCATCTGGAAGAAGCGGTCCTGCGCATGCACGAAACCGGTGGCGTAGGCCACGTCGTTGCGGTCGCTGCCGCTGATGGAGGGAACGCCCTGCTGGTCGCGCAGCACCGTGACCGGGGCGGCCAGGCTGGCCGCGCTGATCTTGCCGTCCAGCTGGGGCAGGCTTCCGCGCAGGAAGAACCACAGGCCCAGCACGGTCAGCAACAGCAGCGCCAGCAGGCCCAGGACTATGCGTTTCAACCACAGTTTCACCATCAGCACCCTCATGTGTATTATGTCGCGCTAAATCTTGCCAGAAATCCAAAAGGAACGGCATCTAAAAAGTGTAAGCGTGCTACAGTATCCCCACCATGATGCCCGCGCCCACTCCCCCGAATGAAGCGGAACGCCTGGCGGCCCTGTACGCCATGCTGGTGCTCGACACGCCGCCAGAGGAACGCTTCGACAAAATTGTTGAATTCGCAGCACAGGAATTTGACGTCCCCATCGCCCTGATTTCCCTGCTCGACACCGACCGCCAGTGGTTCAAGGCGGCGGTCGGCCTGGGCAGCACCTGCGAGACCGGGCGCGATATCTCGTTCTGCGGCCACGCCATCCTGCGCGCCGAGATCTTCGTGATCGAAGACGCCCTGCTCGATCCGCGCTTCGCCGACAACCCGCTGGTCACCGGCCCGCCGCATATCCGCTTCTATGCCGGCGCCCCGCTGATCCTGGCCAATGGCTACGCCCTCGGCACGCTGTGCATCATCGATACCCGCCCGCGCACGGTCGATTCGGTCGAACTGGCCATCCTGTCGACCCTGCGCAGCCTGGTCATGCAGGAGCTGGAGGCGCGCCATGCCTGAGCTCAAGCAGATGCTGCTGGTGGAACCGGAAAGCATGCTGCGCCGCACCGTCGCCCTGACCGCACGCTCGCTGGGCGTGGCCGAGGTGCAGGAAGCGGCCAGCACCGCGCTGGCGCGCCAGATGCTCAACGAGCGCGCCTACCACGGCGCCCTGATCGCCATCGATGCCGGCGATGCCTACGACCTGTCGCTGCTGGACCAGGTGCGCCTGGGCCGCAGCGCCAGCCATGCCAAGATCCCGCTGGCCGTGCTGGCAGGCCGCTGCGACGATGCCCTGCTGGCGGCCTTGCGCGAGCGCGGCGTGAACCGGGTGGTCTTGAAGCCCTTCCGCGCGCGCACCCTGCTGGATGCCTTCAACGCGCTGTCGCAGGGCTAGGCGCGTGCATTAACGCGTGGTAGCGGAAGGCCTCGCGGATGCTCTCGCGCAGGGCCTGGTCGTCCCATGGCTTGGTATAGAAGCGGTAAATCTCGCCGCGGTTGATGGCGCCCAGCACCGACTCCAGCTCGGCATAGCCGGACAGGATGATGCGCACCGTATCGGGGTACAGCTTGCGCACCCGGCTCAGGAATTCGGTGCCGTTCATCTCCGGCATGCGCTGGTCGCTCACCACCACCTGCACGTCGTGCGTGGCCAGGTGGGCAAAGGCTTCCTGCGCGTTATGCGCCAGCAGGATCTGGTAGCCGTCGCGCCGCAGCAGGCGCACCAGCGACGACAGCACGTTCGGCTCGTCATCCAGCAGCAGCAAGGTGCCAGTGCGCTGTTCGCCCGCCGGGCGGACCGGCTGGCGCGGCTGCGCCTGCGCCAGCAGGGCGGCAAATTCGTCCGGCAGGATCGGCTTGCCCAGGTGGTAGCCCTGCGCCTCATCGCACTGGTAGCGCTGCAGGTAGGCCAGCTGCCCTTCCGTTTCCACCCCTTCGGCGATGATGCGGAAATCCAGGCTGTGGCCGAGCGAGATCACCGACCGCACAATGGCCGCCACCGTCGGCTCGCCCAGCATGTCGCGCACGAAGGACTGGTCGATCTTCAGGTAGTCGATCGGGAACAGCTTGAGGTAGGCCAGGCTCGAATAGCCGGTGCCGAAATCGTCGATCGACAGGCCGACGCCGACCTTTTTCAGGCGCTGCACGGTGGCCACCGCCTCGTCGGCGTCCTGCATCATCATGCTCTCGGTCAGTTCCAACTCCAGGTATTGCGCCTGCAGGCCGGTGCTGTGCAGGGCCGCCACCACCTCGTCCGCCAGGCCCTTGTCGCGGAACTGGCGCGCCGACACATTCACCGCCACCCGCAGCGGCGGCAGGCCGGCGTCCTGCCAGGCCTTGTTCTGCGCGCAGGCGGTATGGATCACCCAGCGCCCCAGCGCCACGATCAGGCCGGTCTCCTCCGCCACGCCGATAAAGCGCCCCGGCGCCACCAGCCCCATGGTGGGATGGCGCCAGCGCAGCAGCGCCTCCACGCCCGATATCTCGCCGGTCGCCACATGCATCTTGGGCTGGTACACCAGGAACATCTCGTTGCGCGCCAGCGCGCCGCGCAGCTCGTTCTCGATGGCGGCCCGCTCCACGATGCGCGCATGCATGGCCGGCTCGTAGAACTGCACCTGGTTGCGGCCGCCCTCCTTGGCGCGGTACATGGCGATATCGGCGTAGCGCATCAGCAGCTGCGGGTCGGCGCCGTCGGCCGGGTACAGCGCCACGCCCATGCTGCAGGTGACCAGCTGCTCCTGCCCGCCCAGCAGCACCGGCGCCGTCACGCTGTCCAGGATCTTGCGCAGCACCGCCTGCGACGGCGTCGCTTCCTGCCCATCCAGCAGCACCAGCACGAATTCGTCGCCGCCCATGCGCGCCACGGTGTCGGTCTCGCGCACGCAGTCGCGCAGGCGACGCGCCACGCTGCGCAGCAGTTCGTCGCCCGCCGCATGGCCCATGTTGTCGTTCACCAGCTTGAAGTTGTCCAGGTCGAGGAATACCACCCACACCGTGTGGCCGTAACGCTGGGCATAGCTGATGGCCTGCGCCAGGCGGTCGCCGCACAGGTTGCGGTTGGGCAGGCCGGTCAGGGCGTCGTGGCTGGCCTGGTGTTCGAGCTGGGCCTGGTAATTCATGGTGGACGTCATATCGGTCAGCACGCACACCCGGTGGCTGTGCCAGCCGTCGCTGCCGCCCACCGGCGCCACATGCAGCTGCGCCCACCAGTAGCTGCCGTCGTGGCGGCGCCCCTTCAGCATCAGTTGCACCTCGCTTTGCGCGTGCACCGCCGCGTGCAGCGCGGCGCGCGCGGCCTCATCGCCGGGGTCGGCCAGCACGGCTTCCAGGCTGCGTCCCGCCAGCCCGGCCAGCGGGTGGCCGGTCAGCTCGGACAGGGCCGGGTTGGCGTATTCGATGGCGTCGCTGCCGTCGTGGATGGCGATAATGGCCATGGCGTTGACGCTCGATTCCAGCGCGCGGTTCTGCAGCTGCAGCATCAGCTCGACCTGCTTGCGCTCCGAGACATCCTCGATGGTGCCAAGCAGGCCGATGGTCTTGCCCGCCAGGTCATGCAGCGGCAGCTTGTTGATCAGGAACCAGTGCACGCTGCCGTCGGCGAACAGCAGGTGGTCTTCGCGGTTCAGCAGCGGCACCCCGTTGCGGATAATCTCGGCGTCGTCGGCGCGGATGCGCTCGGCGTTATGCGCCCAGGGGAAATCGAAGTCGCTCTTGCCCACCACCTCGTCCTGGCTGGCCAGCCCGGCGGCGCGCATGAACACATCGTTGCAGCCGCGGTAGCGCAGGTCCAGGTCCTTCCAGAAGATCTGGTGCGGGATATGGTCGACCACCAGGCGCGTCATCTCCTGCGATTCATGCAGCGCCTTCTCGATGCGCACGCGCTCGGTCACATCGTGCGCCACCACGAAGCGCGCCTTATGCCCGGCCAGCAGCAGCGGGTGGGAGGAGATTTCCACCTGCACCAGACGGCCGTCGCGGCGGCGGTGGGTCCAGCCGCCCGACTGCTGCGCGCGCTCGGGCGCCGACGCGGCCAGGTCGCAGCGCAGGCGCGCCAGTTCCTGCGCGGGACGGATGTCCTCGATGGTCATGTCCAGGAACTCTTCCTCGCTGTAGCCATAGACCTCGGTGGCGGCGCGGTTCACCACCAGGAAGCGCAGCGTCTCCAGGTCGTACACCCACATCGGGTGCGGGTGCAGGTCGAACAGGCGTTTGAAACGCAGGCGCGAACCGTAGGAGTCGGCTTCCGGCAAGGGCGTGACGATGCAGCGGAAGCATTCGGGCTGGCCATCGTGGCCGGCGTAGTACTCCATCGCCAGCGACACCGGCGCGCCCTCGCCCTGCGTCTGGCGCAGCGCCAGCTCGCCGCGCCAGACGCCGCGCCGCATCGCTTCGGGTATCGCGTCGTCGCGCAGTTCCACGGCGGCCCAGCTGCGGAACAGGGCGAAGGCCTGGCCGCCGGCCTGCAGTTCACTATCCAGGCGGCGCGCATGGGCATTCGCGGCAAGCAGCGTGCCCTTGGCATCCATCATGAAAGCCAGGTAGGGGCTGTGCTCGTACACGGCGGTAAAAGCATCCAGCCTGGTCCTGCCCGGCGCAGCGGGAGAAGCCCTGTCCATGCAGGGCATGGTAGCAGAGTCAGGCCGCTTGCAGCGCCCACCTCAAAGGCAATGCATCTTCGCGCCACACTATCTCGCGCGGTTCGAATTCCCAGTGCCTTCCCGCCCCGTCCAGTACGACGCGCGCCGCGCCGCTCATTTGCAGCAGGCCGCCGCTGTCGAAGTCCGGGAACACCAGCCCGGCCTTGCCGTTCAACAGGATATTGCCCAGCGTGGAGAAGAAGCGGTTGCCCTCATAATCGGGCACCACCAGCGTGCCATCGCGCTTGAGCTGGACGACGCCCGGCGGCCCGCCGCGGTGCGACACATCGACCCGCATCGCCTCCCCTTCGCCCGAATAGGTGGCGACGAAGAAGGTCGCGGCACGGCCGACCAGGTCGCGCGCCAGCGCATCGACCTGCGGCAGGCGGCGCGCCGGCAGACCCGAGGCCTCGTCCGGCTGGCGCTCGAAGCGGTAGTCGCGCACATGGATGTACTGCGGGCAGTTGCCAAACGATTCGCCCACGCCCAGCTCAAAGCGCCCGCCATCGAGCGCGCGCAGGCGCCCGTTCAGCCGGTTGCGGCGCCGCGTATGCAGCTCGATGCCGAGCATGCCGACGGCCGCGCCATCGCGCAGGCCTTCCTGCGCAGGGTCGTCGGGCTGCGCCGGCAGCTCCAGCAAGAGGCGCTGCGGGTCCGGCGACTGCATGAATCCCTCTTCCCCGGCACGCAGCGTGGCCCATGGCCGCCCCGCGCCATCGACCGTGCCGAACACCGCGAACGGCAGCTGGGCGAAAAACTCGCGGTGCTGGTCCGGCATGTAGTTGCGGATCACCTTGCGGCCGATTTCGTCCATGCGCGCCGCGACGCCCAGCGTGTCCTGCAGCGCGATCTCGCCGGCGTGCCAGGGCCCGTTCATGCTGCCAGCCCCACCGGCGTTTTGACGAACGGCTGGAAGCGCGGCAGTGCTTCCACGCGCGCCAGCCAGGCCTGCACGTTGGCGTACGGCGCCAGGTCGACGTTGCCCTCCGGCGCGCGCGCGATATAGCTGTACAGGGCGACGTCGGCGATGGTCGGCCAGCCGGCGGCGATCCACTCCTTGCCGGCCAGCGTGCCGTCGATCAGGCCCAGGATGCGGTGCGCGCGGCCGATGGCGTCGGCCGGGTCGGTCGCTTTCTTGAACAGGTTGATGATGCGCGCGGTCGCCGGGCCGCTGGCGATCTCGCCCGCCGCCACCGACAGCCAGCGCTGCACATTGGCGGCGCCGGCCGGGTCCTGCGGCAGCCAGGTCGCATCGCCATAGCGCGCCGCCAGGTAGACCAGGATGGCGTTGGAGTCGGCGATGACGGTGCCGTTGTCGTCCAGCACCGGCACCTGGCCGAACGGGTTCAGTTGCAGGAAGGCTGCCGACTTTTGCTCGGCCTTCATCAAATCCACCTCCACCAGCTCGAAGTCCAGGCCCAGCAGGGACAGGAACAGGTGGGCGCGGTGGGCGTGGCCAGAAATCGGGTGGTAGTACAGCTTCATGGGGATCTCCTTGTCAAATGGTGATGACAGTGTGATCCATGCCGCCGGCAATGGGAATCACCGGCGGCGGCAATAGACTATTCCGGCCGGCGGAATAATAGCCGGCGCTGCCATTGGATGGCGGGCACGTTGATGTGGCTGCCGACATCGCCATTCCACTCGGCGCGCAAGCCATGCCGCGCCAGCGCATCGACAATGGCGGCCGCCACTTCGGCTTTGCCGGCATCGGTGTCCTTCATGTCGCCGTAAGCCAGCATCAGCCCATGGCCGTCGATGGCGCGTTCCATGTCCTGCGCATGGTAGAAGCAGTAGCCCTTGAAGGTGCCGGGCGGCTGGCTGGCATGGACTTCGCCCACATCCGAATGGCCATCGCTCATGGTGTAGCCGGAGTTCTGCAGCGCGATGATGCGCGCATTGTTCAGGTCATGGAAGGCGCTGTCGAGCCGGTCGCAGTCGGTGCGCACCGGCCACGCCAGCTCCTGCCGCGCCTTGCGCCGGAATTCCTCGGCGGCCAGGGCGCGCAGCCTGGCCACATCGACCTCGCCTTCGACGATTTCGTCCATGCCCTCCGCCACGTCGTTCTCATCGTAGAACCCCGACCAGACCCACATTTTCACCTGTCCGGCGATATACAGCTCTTCTTCATTCAATTCGTTCATCGGCGCTACCTGTCTCCTGGTTCTTTAGTAAATATTGTCTGCCCAGCGCAGCGAAACTGCGGCCTTTTCGCCACACGGACAGCATTGCCAGCATAGCATCGAAAATTCCACCAGTAAAAGGCCGCCCCCACTCTGGCGCGGTCGGTTTTAGCCGCTGCGCGCCGGTCGCGGCGGCAGGCCGTTGCTACATTTCTAAACTACAAATTACTTTGCCGACCGACAATCAAGTAACTATCATGTCTGTCTGAAGACCCAAACAACGTCTGAAAAATGCTGCTGAATGAACCGAACATCGTGCCGATCCGCAAGGGTCCGCCACGAGCCCAAGACGCCACGCTCCCCTTCCCGGCGACCGCCAACGCGTACGACATGACGACCGAGGATGATATCGGCGACGCGTTGACGCTGCTGGCCGCCAGCGGCGATGCGATTTCCATGTACCCCGCCGGCAGCCGCGATGCCTTGATGGGGCGTATCCTCTCGGTCGATCCCGAACTGCCGCACTTCGTGCTGGAATTGAACGATGGCGTGGTGCTGCCGCCGGGCGACATCACCTTTGTCGCCTGGCTGCGCACGGCCAAGCTGCAATTCCGCCTCTCCAGCGCGAAGTGGAAAACGACGCCGGGCCAGCCGCACCTGGTGCCGATGGTCTTCCCGGAGGCCTGCGCGGTGCTGAACCGCCGCTCCTCCGAGCGCGTTGAATCGCCGCTGGGCGCCAACTTCACCGCAGCCTTCGTCATGAACGGCACGCCTTACGAGCTGCCGGTCTACGACTTCGCCGTCGGCGGCATCGGCCTGCGCGGCAACAAGGGCGATGCCAAAGGCCTGCTCAGGGGCCGCAAGCTGCGCGACGTGGTGCTGGAACTCGGTTCGGAAACCGTCCATGTCGAAGAGATGGAAATCTGCGCCACCCGCTCCTACCGTTCCTTCCTGCTGGGCGAACAGCTGCACATCGGCTGCAAGTTCACCAGTGTCGCGCCGAAAGTGGAAAGCCAGATCCACAGCCTGATGAACCGCATCGGCGCCAAGCGCTAATCCTTCACGGCAGCACTTCGAACAGCAGGAACTGGCTGACCTGCTGCTTGCCGAAATTGTCGTCGCTCGCCAGCACCAGGGAGGCGTGGCCGTTGGGCAGGCGCGGCCCCCAGGCCATCGCTTCCAGGTTATCGATGCGCGGCAGGCCCAGCGTGGCGAAATCCAGCACCAGCCGTTTGCGCGCCGGCTGGTAGGCGACGCCGGCCAGCGCCGGCAGCGCTTTCACGTCGCTTGCCGCGCGCGCATCGCTGGCGTACAGGCGGACGTGATTCGTATGCCGCCCGTCCGCGCCCTGCACCGCCGCCCGCTCCAGCACCAGCAGCTCGCCATCGGCCATGGCCAGGATCTCCGACACCCCGTTCTCCGCCGCCTTGCCCGGCGCCGGCGCGGCGGGGATCGCATCGAGCGGATAGGCGAACTGGCGCAGCACCGCGCCGTCGCGCCCGAACTGCGTCATGCGCACGTGGGCGCCCTGCTGCGGGGTCGGGACCGGCCCGTCGCCATACAGCGGCCATTCGATCGACGCCCACAGGCTGGCGCCGCCGGGCGCAAAAGCAATGCCCTCGAAGCTCGCGTTGTAGCGCGCGCCGCGCTCTTCATCCCTGAACGAACGGAAGCTCCCCGGCAGCGGCAAGTCCGCCAGCAGCCGGCCTTCGCGCGTGGCGTGGCGGATAAAGGGATCGAGGCCGACGCGGCGGTCGCCCTCGCTGGCGTACCAGATGCTGCCGTCCTGCGGATCGATGCGGATCGCTTCCACATCCACGCGCCCGCAGCCTTCCGCCGCGACTGCGAAATCCTGGCCGTCTGTGTTCACGAACGGCCGCACGCCGACCATGCGGATGGCGCGGAATGCCTGCGCGTCGAAGTCCAGCTGCGCTTCATAGAAACGCGCCGGATGGTGGGTGCAGCGGTCGTCGGTGGCGATCACCCAGATGCCGCGCGCGGCGTCGTAATCCAGGCCGGAGAAGCCACCCATCATGGTGCCCGCATACATCGCCTGGTGCGGCACGCGCTGCTCGCCGATGAAGCGCAGGCCCTGCACGGTCGACGCCAGCGTCGTGGCGGGTACGGGCGCGCGCGCCGTGCCGCAGGCCGAGAGGGCGGCGGCCAGCGCCAGCGCCGCCAGGATGGCGCGCCGCTTCATGCCCGGTGCAGGCGCTTGTGCATGCAGCGCAGGCCGATCCACACCGCCAGCGCCACCACCGGCACCGTCACGCCCATCAGCAATTCGGGATTGCCGCTCCAGCCCAGCGCCTTGGCGCCTTTGGCGGAGTAGCCGACCAGGCCCACCAGGTAATACGAGATCGCCGCCACCGACAAGCCTTCCACCGCCTGCTGCAGGCGCAGCTGCTGCGCGGCGCGCGCGTTCATCGACTGCAGGATCTTGCGGTTCTGCGCCTCCTGCACGATGCCGACCCGCGTGCGCAGCAGGTCGTTGCAGTTGGCGATGCGGCCGGCCAGCGCCTGCTGGCGCGCCGCGACCGCCTCGCAGGTATTCATGGCGGGCGCCAGGCGGCGCTCCATGAATTCCTCCACCGTCGGCGTGCCTTCGATGCGCCGTTCGCGCAGCTCCTCGATGCGCGCGTTGACCAGGCCGAAGTAGGCCTTGGCGGCGGCGAAGCGGTAGCTGGTGTCGGCCGAGACTTTCTCGATGCGCGCGGCCAGGTGGGTAATGCGGTCCAGCAGCTGCTGCTCGGTGGAGCCGTCATCCAGCTTGCCGTCCGCCGCCACCAGGGCGCCGGCCAGGGCCGCCAGCTCCGCCTCCACCGCGTTCAGCTCCGGCACGGCGCCTTGCGCCAGCGGCAAGGCCAGCAACGCCATCATTCGGTAGGTCTCGATCTCCAGCACCCGCTGCACCAGGCGCCCGGACTGCTGCTCGTGCATGACCGCGTCGCAGATCACGAAGCGGCTGAAGCCATCGGCATGCAGGGCGAAGTCGGTCCACAGTTCGCCGCCGTTCATGACCTGGCTGCCCGCCAGCGGCGCGCCCTGGAAGACGCGCTGCAGGCTGGCGGCAAAGGCCGCCTGCGCGCCGCCGGGACGCGCCAGCACCACGTGCGAGGCCACCAGCACCCTGCCCTGCAGCTGCAGCAGCCACTCCTCCGGCAGGTGGCGCGACGGCATGCTGGCGAAAGCCTCTTCCGGCAAGGGCATGCTGGCCACGGTTTCCGCCAGCGTGAAGGTGGCGAACTCGGTATGCAGCTCCCACTTCAGGCGGAAGCGGCCAAAGTCGTGGCTGAAGTATTTTGCCCCCGCCGCCGGCGCCGTCACCGCGAAATGCCCGCACAAGCCGGCCAGCAGCTCCAGCTGCCCCTGCTCGCCGAGGATGGCGAAGTGGCTCAGCAAAGTCGGCGCTTCCAGCTTGAGGAAGGGGCGCGAGTGGATTTCGGCCGCCAGCGGAACGCGCTGGGCATGGTTCAGGCTGGAGAACACAAGACGCATAGGACGTGGCTCGAGGGTGGCTGAGTCACGATAGTAACATTGTATTTACCTCATGTTTGTGCGCTGCAGCGAAAGGCGATGCGGCCGCCCGGCGCGGCCAGCACCGGCTCCAGCCGCAGGGTGCCGGCGGGCTCGCCGCAGGCGATGCGCAGGCTGGCCAGCCCGCCCTCCAACTCAAGCTGGCGGCCGCCCGCCGGGTCCAGCAGGCGCAGCGCCAGCCCGCCCCCGCCGCCGGGCAGGTAGCGCGCCGGGCCGGTCAGTTCGGCGGCCAGGCGCGGACGGTCGAAGTCCCAGGGCCCGCCGGCCACGTCCTGTTCGTGCGCGCCCGCCGGGACCACGCGGCCGGCCCGCAGCGCCATCAGCTGGCCGTCGAGGCGCAGCGTGACGGCCAGGCATAACGCGGCCGGGGCGTCGGCCGCCACCTCGCAATGCAGGGCCAGCGTGCCGCCATCATCCAGGGCATAGCGCGCCACCACCGCCGGCGCGCCGGGGCTGACCAGGCGCACGCCCACGCTGGCCTCCTCCACCAGCGGTACCGCGTGCCATGCCTGGCGGTGCAGGGCGCGCCCCGGCGCAGGCAGCAGGTGCAGGCCATCGCCGGCCTGCCCGCCCAGCAGCAGATCGGCCAGCAGCCCCTGCCGGTCCGGTGCCTGCAGGCTGAGCAAAGCGCCCCCGAGCGTGCTGATTTTGACCGCCATGCCACGCCGGTTACTGAGCGTAAAAATGCTCAATGGCATACCTTGCGCAGTATGTCCAGCGGCCTCTTGCGTGATATTCAAGTCCATGCCTTCAGTATATTCACGCCGCTGATCTTTGATAAAATTGGGCTTTATTTCCCGTCGGCAAAAATAATAAATGCAGGCTTTGCAATTTTCCTCTCGTTCCGCCCTGAAGCTAGGCGCTGCGCTGCTTTTTGCGCTGGCCAGCGCGCGGGCTGACGAGATATCCGATATCAATAAAATGATGCGCGGCGGGCAATTAGGCGCCGCGATGGCCAAGGTTGATGTTGCTCTGTCACAACGACCGAAAGACGCCCAATTGAGATTTATCAAAGGAATGATTTTGTCCGAACAGGGCAAAACTGCCGACGCCATTAATGTTTTCCAAAAGCTGACGGAAGATTATCCGGATTTGCCGGAGCCTTATAACAACCTCGCTGTGCTGCATGCCGCTGCCGGGAATTACGATAAGGCCCGCGTCGCGCTGGAACGCGCCATCCGCACCAACCCGACTTACGCCACCGCCCACGAAAACCTGGGCGATGTGTACGCCAGGCTGGCCAGCCAGTCGTATGACAAGGCCATGCAGCTGCTGGATGCCAACCAGCCCGCCGCCCCCAAGTCGAAACTGGCCATGGTGCGCACGCTGGCGCCCAAAGGCAGCAATGCCGCCGCGCCGGTGGCCGTAGCCGCCGCGCCGGCGCCCGCCGCCGCTCCCCCTGCCGCCGCAGCTCCCGCTCCCGCCCGGGCACCGGCGCCCGCCCCGGCCGTGGCGCAAGCCGCGCCGCCGGCTGCGAAGCCTGCCCCAGCGCCTGCGCCGGCACCTGCCGCCGCACCCGGCCCGGCGCCGGTGGTGGCGCAAACCAAGCCAGCCACACCTCCGGCGGTACAATTGGCAAAGGCCGAGCCCAAGCCTGAGCCTAAACCTGAGCCGAAGAAGGTTGAAAAAGAAGCCAAAGCCGACAACGAAGCCCCAGCCGTTGGCAAGGCGGTCGGAGCCTGGGCCAAGGCCTGGAGCGCGCAGGACATGAAGGGCTACCTGAACGCCTATGGCAGCAACTTCCAGACCCCGAAGGGCCAGAACCGCAAGGCCTGGGAAGCTGACCGCACCGCCCGCATCGAGGGCAAGGGCCACATCAAGGTGACCATCGAGTCGCCGCAGATCACCGTCAACGGCAACACCGCGACCGTGAAATTCCGGCAGAAGTATGTGTCGGACCGCCTCAGCACCACCAGCCGCAAGACCCTGGTGCTGGAGAAGCAAGGCAAGAATTGGCTGATCAAGCAAGAGCAGTCGGGGAGCTAGTGTGAAATCCAGGCGAGCCAGTACCGGAGCGGCAGCCGCGCTGATGGCAGCGTGTGCCCTGCTCGCGCCAGCCAGCCAGGCCAGGACGCAGGATGCCGAGATCATGCTGCTCGAGATCTACAAGGACCTGCGCGCCAGCCACCTGCAGGATGCCATGGCCAAGGCCGATGCGCTGGTGCAGGCCTACCCCAATTTCCGCGTCGGGCACATGATCCGCGGCGACCTGCTGCTGATGCACGCCAAACCGGTGGGCCAGCTCGGCGCCGGCCTGAATGCGCCGGCCGACAAACTGAAAGACTTGCGCGACGAAGCGCGCGTGCGCCTGCAATCGCTGGTGGCGCGCCCCAATCCCGACCTGCTGCCGCGCTCCGTGCTGCAGCTGCGCAGCGATATGCGCCACGTGCTGGTGGTGGCGGCGGCGCAATCGCGCCTGTACGTCTACCAGAACGTCAACGGCCAGCTGCGCCTGGTGACCGACTATTACATCAGCCAGGGCAAGCTGGGCGTCGACAAGTTCCGCGAAGGCGACCAGAAAACCCCGCTCGGCGTGTACTACATTACCGGCCGCGTCTCCGGAGCCCGCCTGCCCGATTTCTACGGCGCCAGCGCGCTGCGCATCAACTACCCGAACGAGTGGGACCGCCTGAATGGACGCGGCGGCTCCGGCATCTTCCTGCACGGCACCCCGTCCGACAATTACAGCCGCCCGCCGCTGGCCTCCGACGGCTGCGTGGTGCTGACCAATGAAGACCTGCGCCGCCTGGAGGATTCGGTCGATATCGGCAAGACGCCGGTGGTGATCGCCGACCAGCAGGACTTCATCAGCAAGGCCAAGTGGGATGCGGAGCGCGACACCGCGGCACGCCTGGTCGAAGGGTGGCGCGCCGACCTGGTGAGCGCCGATTCCCAGCGCCTGCTCAAAAATTATTCGGCCAGGTTCAAATCGGCCGACGGCGAGAACCTGAAGACCTGGTTCGACAAGGACCTGCGGCCTTTGGCCAGCGTGAACGGCCTGAGTGTGACGCTGAGCGAGATGACCCTGTTCCGCTACCCGAGCCGCGACGATATGCTGGTCAGCACCTTCACGCTCGAATCGAAGATCGGCAAGACCCGCTCGACCCAGCGCAAGCGCCAGTACTGGGCGCGCGAAGGCGGCTCCTGGAAGATCGTGTTCGAAAGTATGATCTGATCACTTGCGGCGGCGCAGGTAGGCCTGCACCTCCGCGAACGTCACCGCGCCCTTGTGCGCGCGGTCGATCTCCTCGAAGTTCTTTTCCACATACCCCAGGCCCGCCACCGCAGCCTCCTGCTGCGTCAGGCTGCCGCTGCGGTCCGTGTCCGCCTCGTCGAAACGCTGGCGCAGCGTGGACATGGCCTGCGCCTTCAGCTCCGCCCCCGCCAGCGGCGCCTCGCGCGATGGGATACGCTGCGCCTTCGGCACATACGGCTCGCTGCGCGGCAGCAGCGGTGCATCCTCCGCCGCCTGCGCCGCCAAGGCCATCGTAGCGGTCGCGGCCAGCACCACCATCATTGCTCGCTTCATCTGCATTTTCCTCACCTGCCCATCTGGTAAAAGGCCCCCAGGTCGGCGCGCGTCGCACGGCGCGCCGCATTATCCAGGTAGCCCATATGCCCGCTGTGGTAATTGCGGACCACGATATTCGGATTGGTGCCCAGGCGCGCCAGGTCCAATTCAGTCTGGTAAAACGGCGTCGCCAGGTCGTAATAGCCGCTCAGCGACAGCACTTTCAGGCCCGGATTCAGCGTGATGGCGGCGGCCAGGTCGGGCACCGTATCGGGCACCGCCTTGCCGTCGTGGCTGAAATTCCAGCGCTCGATAAAGTCGTTGAACGGCAGGTAGTTCGACGCCGCCGTGTAATGCAGCACGTCCGCCAGGTAGTTGCGGATGCCCGTCACGAAAGCCTGGTTGACCACCGCCAGCGAGGGGTCGCCGCCGCTGGCCAGCTGGTTGCCAACGGGCGCCGCCACGCGCGCATCGTAGCGCCCGGCCAGCATGGCGCCGGGCAGCACATTGCGCTGCACGTAGTCGGGCCGCAGGTTCGGGTTCTGCTGCCAGCTTGCCGTGGCGATGCCGGTCAGGGCGTTCAGCTGCACCGCCACCGCCGGCGGCGGCGCCACACGCGACGCCAGCCACGGCCCCAGCGCCGCGCGGTAGCTGCCTGCCGCGAAGTTGCGCGCCTGGCCGATATAGGCGCTGAAATCGGACGGCAGCGGATTGGCGCGCTGGTGGTAGGCGCCGATCGCGGCGTAGGTCGGCACATAGCCTTCGCAGCTGACTTCCTGCGGGCCCGCCTCGAACACGGCGCAATTGCTGTTGTAGTCGAGGATGGGCGCCTGCAGCACCACCCCGGCCAGCCGGGTGCCGGCCGTTTCCAGCAGCTTGGCCAGCACCGCCGTGCGCGGGCCGCCGTACGATTCGCCGAACAGGTATTTGGGCGAAGCCTGGCGGCTGTTGGCCGCCACATAGCGCTGCACGAAATCGCGCAGCGAGGCGGCGTCGCTATCGACGCCCCAGAAATCCTGGTTGCGGTTGGGCGCGATGGCTTGCGTGTAGCCGGTACCGACGGCATCGACGAACACCAGGTCGCTGATGTCGAGCATGCTTTCGGCGTTATCGACCAGCTGCGCCGGCGTCGCCAGCACGCTGTTGCCCGGCTGGTCGGCCACCAGCCGCTTGGGTCCATAGGAACCCAGGTGCAGCCACAGCGAGGCCGAGCCGGGACCGCCGTTGTAGAAGAACGTCACGGGCCGGCTGGCGGCCGGCTGGTTGTCCAGCGTATAGGCGACGTAGAAGAAGGACACCGTCGGGCTGCCGCTGCGCGCATCGCGCGCCACCAGGTGGCCGGTGGTGGCCGTGTAGTCATGCCGCACGCCGTTCAGCACCAGCTGGCCGCGCGCCGTGGCGGCCGCCTCGCTGGCCGCCGCCAGGGACCCCGTGGCGGCGCCGCTGTAGATGGTGGGATCGGCCAGCGCACCGGCCACCGTGGGCGGTGGCGTGACCGGCGGCGCCACGCTGGCGCCCTCGCCGCCGCCCCCGCCGCACGCCGCCAGCGCCGCCGCCAACAGGACGGCAGGCACCATTGAACTGCCCAGCCAGCGCAGCATCGTCGTCTCCTTTAAGTCTTGTTTTTCCCTATAGTATAGTTATCGTTTTTATATTACCAGTAGCCAATGGAAAAATATCCGCTGCACACCCAATTGCTCAGCTGCGCGGTGCTGGCCGCGATCGCGCTGGCCATTATCCATTTTGGACACGGGCAGGCGCTGCGGCAAGTATTCATGGCCGGCCTGCCCTGGCCGCAGCAGCTCGGACTGGGCGCGGCGCTCGGGCTGGCGGTGGGCCTGGCGTCGGCGGTGACCTCCCTGCGCAAGCCCTCCGCCGAGGCGGTGCAGCGCACCACCGCCAGCTATGCGCGGCTCGACCTGGCGGGCTGGAACCCGGTGTGGATTTCGCTGGGGGCGGGCATTTCGGAGGAACTGCTGTTCCGCGCGGCGCTGCAGCCGCTGCTTGGCATCTGGGGCGCCAGCCTGCTGTTCCTGCTGGCCCATGTGCGCGCCTACCAGTTCAGCCGCATCGACCGCCCCGCCCTGCTGCAGATGGGCGGCGTGTTCGGCATGGGCCTGGCCTTCGGCCTGGGCTTCGAGTACATCGGCCTGCTGGCGATGATGGTGGCGCACACCATCATCGACATCATCGGCCTGCTCATGGTGCGCCGCCTGGCCGCCGCCCAGGCGCGCTAGCGGCTACTGGAAGGCGACTTCGGCGAAGCTGCGCAGCTTGCGGCTGTGCAGCTTGTCGGAGCCGAGGCCGCGCAACAGCTCGAGCGCGCGGATGCCGATGCGCAGGTGCTGGTCGACGCGGTCGCGGTAGAACTGGTTGGCCATGCCCGGCAGCTTGATCTCGCCGTGCAGCGGCTTGTCGCTCACGCACAGCAAGGTGCCGTAAGGGACGCGGAAGCGGAAGCCGTTGGCGGCGATGGTGGCGCTTTCCATGTCCAGCGCCACCGCGCGGCTCTGGCTGAAACGGCGCTCCGGCGTGCGCTGCGGCAGCAGCTCCCAGTTGCGGTTGTCGGTGCTGGCCACGGTGCCGGTGCGCAGCACGCGCTTCAGATCATGGCCGTCGAGCTGCGTCACTTCCTTCACCGCCGCCTCGATCGCCACCTGCACCTCGGCCAGCGCCGGGATCGGCACCCACAGCGGCAGGTCCTCGTCCAGCACGTGGTCTTCGCGCACGTAGCCGTGCGCCAGCACGTAGTCGCCCAGCTGCTGCGTGTTGCGCAAGCCGGCGCAGTGGCCCAGCATCAGCCAGGCGTGCGGGCGCAGCACCGCGATGTGGTCGGTCGCGGTCTTGGCGTTGGCCGGGCCGACGCCGATGTTCACCATGCTGATGCCGCTGCCGTCGGCGCGCACCAGGTGGTAGCCCGGCATCTGCGGCAGGCGCGGCGGCGCGGCGCCCAGGTCGTCGCCCGGCTGCATGGCGTGGCCGACGCGGCGCGTGACCAGGTTGCCTGGCTCCACAAAGGCCACATAGCCGTCGTTGTCCGGGCTGGCCATCAGCTCGTGGCCCAGGCGCACGAATTCGTCGATGTAGAACTGGTAGTTCGTAAACAGCACGAACTTCTGGAAGTGCTCGGGCGAGGTGCCGGTGTAGTGGCGCAGACGCTGCAGCGAATAGTCGACGCGCGGCGCGGTGAACAGCGACAGCGGTTGCGCCTCGCCAGGCGGCGCCTCGTAGGTGCCGTTGGCGATGCCGTCGTCCATGGCGGCCAGGTTGGGCAGGTCGAACACGTCGCGCATCAGCAGGCGCCGCTCGGCGCTCAGGCTGCCCTCGATATGGTCATGTTCGGCGAACGAGAAGTGCACCGGGATCGGCTCCGAGCTGAGGCCGACCTCGATCTGCATCTGCTGCTGGCCATGGTTTTTCAGCAGCAGGCGGAATTGTTCCGTGTAATAGCGCTCGAACAGGTCGGGCCGGGTCAGCGTGGTCTCAAAGGCGCCGGGACCGGCCACGAAGCCGAACGACAGGCGCGAGTCGGCGCGCACCACGGTGTCGCTCTGCACCCGCACATACGGGTAGCAGGCGCGCACACGCTCGCCGGGCGTCTCGCCTTCGACAAAACGCTGCAGGGATTCGCGCAGGAAGCGGATGCTGTCGTCGTAAATCGCCCGGACCTGGGCCAGTGCTGCGGAGGGATCATCGAACATGCGGGGTGCTACATGGGGACGGCTGGACATCGTGCAACTCCTTTAGACTGGCTACATACTATTATAATTGCATGATGTGGCAGAAATATTTCATTGGTTTGCTGGCCGCCGGCAGCGCGGCGGCCGTATTGGCGGCGCCGCCGCTGACTGTCGCCTGGCGCGAGAAGCCGCCCTATTACTACTACGAAGACGGGGTCGCCAAGGGCTTCATGCTGGAACGCGCAAAGCAGGTCTTTGCGGCGGCCGGCATGCCGGCGCAATTCGTCAGCGAGCCGCAAAAGCGCATCTGGGCCAACTTCGCGCACGGCGCGAAGAACTACTGCTCCATCAGCTGGTACCGCCTGCCCGAACGCGAGGCGGTGGCGCAGTACAGCATCGCCGTGCACACCGACCAGCCGCACGCCGTGCTGGCCGTGCCGTCCGCCGTGGCGCGCGTGCGCGCCCATCCCAGCCTGAAATCGCTGCTGGCCGATAAGGGGCTGACCCTGGCCGTGATCGACGGCGTCTCCTACGGCCCCGAGCTGGACCCGATGATCGCCGCCAGCCAGAACCGCGTCATGCGGCGCACTGTGGAAACCTCGGCCATGTTCCGCATGCTGGCGGCCGGCCGCGCCGACTACCTGTTCGTCGACCGCGAAGACTGGGGCTACCTGCGCCAGAAGCACCCGGAACTGCAGTCGCTGCTGCTGACCGAATTCGCCGACATGCCGCCCGGCCTGAAACGCTACTTCGTCTGCAGCCGCGACGTGCCCCCCGAAACGATGGAGCGCCTGAACCGCGCCATCGCCAGCGTGACCGCGCGCAGCCGCTAGATCCCCTTCGCCCCCAGCACCTGCATGCGCTGGCGCCAGGCCGCCACCTCGGCCGCCGCCATCTGCCCGGCGCCGCCCACCAGCGTGCTGCGCACCGGCGCAATGCCGACAAAGTTAAGGATGTTGCGCTCCAGCGACTTCAGGCTGTGGGCGCCGTAGTACCAGCGGTAGAACAGCGCCGGCATGCCCATCGTCACCACCACGCGCGCGCTGCGCCCGGCCAGCAGGCCCGCATGCAGCGGGTTTTTCGCCTGGCGCGCCAGCGCGAAGCCGGGCCGCGCCACCTGCTCCAGGAAGGCCTTGAGCCGGGCCGGCATATCGCCCAGCCAGAGCGGGTAAAGGATGACGATGTGCTGCGCCTGGCCGATGGCCTGCTGCGCCGGCGCCAGCGCGGGCGGCAGCGCGCCCTCCTCCCATTCGCGGCTGTTGGCCAGCCAGGGAAACTCCAGCAAGGCCGGCGTCACCAGCTGCGCCGTATGCCCCGCCGCCTGCGCGCCCGCCTGGTAGGCCTCGGCCAGCGCATGGCAGAGGTGCCCGCCGGCCGGGTCGGGGTGGCCCTGGATCAGCAGGATGCGGCTCATACGTCCTCCACCGTCACCAGGTTGCTCTGCGCCTCGGCGTACTCCAGCGCATAGGCCAGCTCGCCCGGCGCATCGGCGTGGATCGACAGCACCGGCTGCCCTACTTCCAGCCGGCTGCCCAGCGGCGCGAAGAAGCGCACGCCGGCCGCCGCCGCGTGCGGCGCCCCGGCCAGCTTGGCCAGGGTGGCCAGCCTGCGGTTGTCGACCGCCACCACGCGCCCGGCATGGCGCGCCTCCAGCACGTGCGAACAGGGCGCGCGCGGCGGCTCGCGCAGGCCGCCCTGCGCCGCGCAGATGGCCTGGAACTTGGCCCAGGCCGCGCCGGAGTCGAGCACCTGCGTCGCCAGCGCCAGTCCGGCGCCCGGCGCCGCGCGCCCGCCCAGTTCCAGCACCGCGCCCGCCAGCGCCAGCGCGCGCTGGCGCAGGTCCTGCGGCGCGCCGGCGCCGTTCTGCAGCACCGCCAGCACGTCCAGCGCTTCCAGCGCCGGGCCGATGCCCACGCCGACCGGCTGGCTGCCGTCGCTCACCACGCAGCGCACCGCCAGCCCGAGCGCCCGCCCGGCCGCTTCCAGGCGCGCCGCCAGCTGGGTTGCCGCCTGCTCGGAACGCACCTTGGCCGTGCGACCGACCGGGATGTCGATCAGCACATGGCTGGCGCCGGCCGCCAGCTTTTTCGACAGCACGGACGCCACCAGCAGGCCGTCGCTGTCGAGTTCCAGCGGGCGCTCGACGCGGATCAGCACATCGTCGGCCGGGCTCAGGGTCACGCTGCCGCCCCACACGATGCAGCCGCCCTCCCGCTCGACCACGCGCCGCATGCCGTCGATGCCGATCGCCACCGGCGCCAGCGTCTCCATGGTGTCGGCGGTGCCGGCCGGCGAGGTGATCGCGCGCGAGGAGGTCTTGGGCATGGTCATGCCGCAGGCCGCCACGATCGGCACCACCAGCAACGTGGTGCGGTTGCCCGGCAAGCCGCCCACGCAGTGCTTGTCCACCACCACCGGCGCCGGCCACGCCATGCGCTGCCCGGCCGCCGCCATGGCGCGCGTCAGGGCGATGGTTTCGGCCAGGTCGAGCCGGTTGCCGGAGCAGGCCGTGATGAAGCTGGCCAGGTGGATGTCGGGATAGCGCCCGCCGGCGATATCGGCCACGATGCACTGCGCCGCCGCGTCGTCCAGTGGGCGGCCGTGGATCTTGCCGCGCACCGCCGCGAACGAGGCCAGCGGCGCGGCATGGCGCACCGTCACCGGCGCACCGCTGCCAGCCCCCAGGGCCTCCCAGGCTGCTTCCGACAGGCCAACCTCCTGCCCCTCGAGCAGCGCGCCGTCGACCACGTTCAGCGTGGCCGCCACCACCTGCGACCCGCACTGCAGCTCGAGGCGCGACTGCGCCGCGAAGCCTTCCGCCTTGCACACCGCGCCGTCGCGCCGCAGGTAGGCCACCGGCTGCTGGTAAGTATCGATGCCCAGGCGGCGCGCCTTCAATACATAAGCCATTTCCTCTCCTTCATTGCAACTCCGGCGCGCGGCGACAGCAATCGCGCCCCTGCCGCTTGGCCGCATACATGGCGGCGTCGCTGCGCCTTAACAGTTCCTCCGGCAGCAGCGCGTCGTCCGGATACAGCGCCAGGCCGATGCTGGCCGAGACGCGCGCCACGGCGCCGCCCTCCAGCACGATCGGCGCGCGCACCGCGTGCAGCGCGCGCTCGATGACTTCCTCCGCTTCCGCCACCGCGCCCAGGCCCGTCAGCAGCAGCACGAACTCGTCGCCGCCCAGGCGCGCCACCGTATCGTTGGCGCGCACCACCTGCTGCAGGCGCCCCGCCACCTCCACCAGCACCGCATCGCCCGCCGCATGCCCCAGCGTGTCGTTGACCGCCTTGAAGCCGTCCAGGTCGATCATGCACACCGCCACCAGCGCGCCGCCGCGCGCGGCAAACGCCAGCGCCTGCAGCAGGCGGTCGCGCATCAGGCGCCGGTTCGGCAGGCGGGTCAGCGGGTCGATGAAGGCCAGCTGCTCCACCGCTTCCTGGCGCAGGCACTCCTCGGTGATGTCGGTAAACAAGCCCAGGTAGTGCAGCACCTCGCCGTCGTCGCCGCGCACCGCGCTGAGCGAGACATGCGCCGCGAACAGGCTGCCGTCGCGCCGCTTGTCCCAGATCTTGCCATCCCACTGGCCGCTGGCCAGCAGGCGGCCCCACATCGCTCTGTAGAATTCCGCATCCTGCCGCCCGGACTGCATGATGCGCGGGTGCTGGCCCAGCAGCTCGCGGCGCGCATAGCCGCTCATTGCCAGAAAGGCGCGGTTGGCCTCCACGATGCGCATGTCGCGCCCGACGATCAGGATGCCCTCCGCCGTGGCCTCGAACACGCTGGCCATCAGGCGCTGGCGCGCCCTGGCCTCGCGCCGCTGCCGGCGCAGCAGCCGCGCCAGGCGGTGCAGCGAACGTTGTAGCGGGCCGGGCACGGCATCCCCTAATCCAGTACCACTTCTTCCAGATACTCGGGGACGCGGCACGGCCATTGCAGCCGTTCGCCGATACGGCGCCGCAGCGCGTCGGCCGCCGCCGGCTCGCCGTGCGTGACGAAACACTGGCGCGGCGCGGCCGGCGCCCGTGCCAGCCAGTCCATGATCTCGTCAGCGTCGGCGTGCGCCGACAGGTTGCCGATCATCTCGATGCGCGCCCGCACCGGATAATACTCGCCATGGATCTTGACCGAGGTCTCGCCCGCCAGCAGGCGCGCGCCGCGCGTGCCGGCCGCCTGGAAGCCGGCGAACAGGATGGTGTTGCGCGCATCGCCGGCAAAGGCCTTCAGGTGGTGCAGCACGCGGCCGCCGGTCGCCATGCCGCTGGCGGCGATGATCACCATCGGCGTCTGGCGCCGGTTCAGCGCCATCGACTCCTCCACGCTGTTGACGATGTGCGCCACATGCCCCAGCGCGCGGCAGGCCTGCTCGTCGAGCCGGTGCTGGCCGTGGTGCTTCATATACAGGCGCGTCGCGTCCACCGCCATCGGGCTGTTCAGGTAAACCGGCAAGGCGGCCGGGATGGCGCCGGCGCGCTTCAGCTGGCCGATTTCGTGCAGCAGTTCCTGCGCCCGGCCCACGGCAAAGGACGGTATCACCGTCACGCCGCCGCGCGCCGCCGTCTTGCTGATGATGTCGGCCAGGCGCGCGCGCGGGTCGGACGCCTCGTGGCAGCGGTCGCCGTAGGTCGACTCCACCACCAGGTAGTCGAACGCGCCCAGCGCCGTCGGCGGCCGCATGATCGGGTCGTTGGGCCGCCCGACGTCGCCGGAGAACAGGATGCGCCGCCCCTCGCACTCAAGCGAGACCGACGCCGCGCCCAGGATATGGCCGGCCAGCTGCAGGCGCGCCGTCATGCCCGGCGCAAGTGCGAACTCGTGGCCGACCGGCACCGCCACCAGGTGTTCCAGCGCGCGCAGCGCATCGGCCTCGGAATACAAGGGCAAGGCCGGCTTGTGCTTGGAGTAGTTGTGGCGGTTGGCATACAGCGCCTCCTCCTCCAGCAGGCGGCCGCTGTCGGGCAGCAGGATGTGGCACAGGTCGCGCGTGGCCTCGGTGCAGTACACCTTGCCGCGGAAGCCGGCGCTGACCAGCACCGGCAAGAAGCCGCTGTGGTCCAGGTGCGCATGCGTCAGCACCACGCTGCGGATGGCCGCCGGCAGCACCGGGAAGGCATCCCAGTTGCGCAGGCGCAGCTGCTTGTAGCCCTGGAACAGGCCACAGTCGACCAGCACCTGCTGGTCGCCGTGGCGCAGCAGGTATTTGGACCCGGTAACGGTGCCAGTGGCGCCGAGGAACTTTAACGTGAGCATATTTGCAGCATATCCAAGCGGCCGCGCAAAATGTTTGATCCAGATCAAGGAGTCCGTAGTCAAAATGCGTCAATGCACTAATCACAACAACGTGTAGAATCAGGGCCTTTGATTACAACCTGAGCAGGACGCCATACATGACAGAACTGAAACGGGGCCTGAAAAGCCGCCATATCCAGCTGATCGCGCTGGGCGGCGCCATTGGTACCGGCCTATTCCTGGGCATAGCGCAAACCATCAAGATGGCCGGCCCGTCCGTGCTGCTGGGCTATGCGGTGGCCGGCTTCATCGCCTTCCTCATCATGCGCCAGCTGGGCGAGATGGTGGTGGATGAACCGGTGGCAGGCTCCTTCAGCTACTTCGCCAACAAATACTGCGGCCACATGGCCGGCTTCATGTCGGGCTGGAACTACTGGGTGCTGTATGTGCTGGTCAGCATGGCCGAGCTGACCGCCGTCAGCAAATACATGGAATTCTGGCTGCCCGACCTGCCGCACTGGGTCAGCGCCCTCGCCTTCTTCCTCGCCATCAACGCCATCAGCCTGGCCAATGTGCGCGCCTTCGGCGAAATGGAATTCTGGTTCGCCATCATCAAAGTGGTGGCGGTGGTCGGCATGATCGTGTTCGGCGTTTACCTGCTGGCCTCCGGCAATGCCGGGCCGGAAGCGAGCGTGGCCAACCTGTGGCAGCACGGCGGCTTCTTCCCCAACGGCGCCAGCGGGCTGGTGATGGCCATGGCCGTCATCATGTTCTCCTACGGCGGCCTGGAACTGATCGGCATTACCGCCGCCGAAGCCGACAACCCGTCCGAGACCATCCCCAAGGCCACCAACCAAGCCATCTACCGCATCCTGATCTTCTATGTCGGCGCGCTGGGCGTACTGCTCTCGCTCTACCCGTGGCAAAAGGTGGCCGACGGCGGCAGCCCGTTCGTCATGATCTTCCACGCGCTGGACGCCAAGTTCGTCGCGCACGCCCTGAACGTGGTGGTGCTGACGGCCGCCCTGTCCGTATATAACAGCGGCGTCTACTCGAACAGCCGCATGCTGTACGGCATGGCGCAGCAGGGCAATGCACCGAAGGCCCTGCTGGCGGTCAACCAGCGCGGCGTGCCCCTGGTCGCCCTCGGCGTGTCGGCCCTGGCCACCGGCAGCTGCGTGCTGCTGAACTACTTCATGCCGGGCCAGGTATTCGGCCTGCTGATGGGCCTGGTGGTTTCCTCGCTGGTGATCAACTGGGGCATGATCAGCTGGATCCACCTTCGCTTCCGCGCCCAGAAGCGCGCCGAAGGCAAAGAGACCGGCTTCAAGAGCTGGGGCTACCCATTCACCAACTACCTGTGCCTGGCCTTCCTGGCCGGCATCCTGGTCATCATGTACCTGACGGAAGGCCTGCGCCTGTCGGTCTACCTGATCCCGGTCTGGCTGCTGGTCTTGTTCATCGGCTACCGCTTCCGCGGCGCCCCGGCGCATGGCTAAAGCCGTACTGCTGACCATCCACGGCATGGGCGAGCAGCCGCTCGACTATGCCGACGGCATGAAACGCGCGCTGCGCCAGCACATGGGCGCCGACTATGCCGGCCTCGACGTGCACAGCGTCTATTACCAGCACCTGCTCAAGCCCAACGAGCAGGATGTCTGGCGCCGCGTGCACACGCGCGCCACGGTGCGCTACGAGCAGCTGCGCAAGTTCATCCTGTTCGGCTTTGCCGACGCCGCCGGCCTGGAAAACCGCAAGGAAGACGACGACTCCGTCTACGAGCAGGCGCAGACCGAAATCGCACGCGCCCTGCTCGCCATCCACGCCAGCCACGGCCCCGCCACCCCGATCGTGCTGCTGGCCCACTCGCTGGGCTGCCAGGTCATGTCCAGCTTCATCTACGACGCCCAGAAACGCGCCGGCGGCGGCCAGGTCACGGCCGGCATCTGGAAGCCCGGCCGCCTGGGCGACAGCCTGACGCCGGCCCAGCGCACCTTCCTGCAATGCGGCACGGTGCGCGCCTTCATCACCACCGGCTGCAACATCCCCGTCTTCGTCGCCGCGCACCAGCGCATGCACGTCAAACCGATTACCCGGCCCAACCCCGGCTTCAGCTGGCTCAACCTGTACGACCCGGACGACGCCCTCGGCTGGCCGCTGCAGCCGCTGGAAGGCGGCTACGAGACGCTGGTGGAAGACCGCCCCATCAACGCCGGCCAAAGCCTGCTCGACTTCATGACCAAGAGCTGGAACCCGCTGTCCCACACCGCCTACTGGATCGACAACGACGTCATCCACCCGCTGGCTGAAAAAATTCGGGGTCAGGTCTGACAATCGGACACGGCCACAGCCGTAGGCTGCGCCTACGGCTGTGGC